>NZ_JBXWRL010000053.1:0-35407 GCF_059612885.1 Ruegeria sp. YKSD179
CTCATTCCGACGTATCGCAACCCGGTACGAGAAAACGTCACGCAACTTCATGGCCATGATCAAACTGGCCTCGATACGATTGTGGATCGAGTTTTATGAGTCGGCTGCCTAATACTTCGGCCAAAGTCACTTCGGCACTCGGCAGGCCAAACCCAGCGATGTCGACAGTCGTGTCACCCATACCCATTCGCACAGGTAACCGCCCAGTCATCTGGGCAACACGAGTAGGTGTGCAAGAGGGTTCTGTGTACATGCGTACCATACGCATGGCCTGATCGGAGAAATCGTTGATATTGGGGGTCTCGTATCCGCGAACCGCGTTCAGCTCGGGGATACCAAGATCGCCAAATCCGATATCGTCGATCAAAACACTGATGATGTTCGGTGGTTTGCCGTCATTTTTTGCGCGGAACTCTGCAAGCAAGGCGTCGACGGCAGCGTCATCCTCTGCCCATTGTTCGGCATGCTGGGCTTCCAGAACATAGTACTCGGAATCATGCAGTATCGAGGCGTTTTGCGCCACGACTGCAGAAGCAGAGGTTCCAAGTACAGTTGCCAAGATAATGTGTCTCATCCAAACTTCCCAAGCTTTTTGATCAGGCCGCTTTTGCCTGCTCAGATGTGCGATTGATGTCTGTATGGGGATAGAACTCCACCCAGACATGCCAAAACATTCCAGGTTTCAACGCCTCGACGCGTTCCAATTTGCCATTTGGCGTATTGCCGAAGAAATCTATCTCGGTAACTGGTGCACCCGTCGTATTATACCAGAACCCAAGGCTTTCGTATCTGGGGTGCCAAGCAATAACGATTGGGCGGCCCCCAACTTGCGTGTTAACCAAATTGCCCTGTTCGACAACAAAATCGTCGGTCCAGCAAACGGCATCGCCATCGATATCTACACCCCAAACATAGGTCTTGTTGTCCAGCCGATCATCAAAGTGACTCATATTATCCATTACGGGGGCAGCTTCGCGGTGGTGTTTACCGATTGACGCCGCAAACAGCATCTCCATGGCGCTATCAAAAAGGAACAATAACGGATTGCTGGAGGGTTTGTTGAGAAACACAGTACCGTCCGGATAAGCCTTTTGAAATCCGCGAAACGTCATTCGGAATGTTGGCCAGGGTTTCATGGCAAGCGATGGTTTAAGAGGACAGACCGCGCCCGAGTCGGTTTTAGAGCTGTCTGCCTCGCGAAAACCGTAAATTTGTTGGATCGGCTCTCCTGTATTGTTGTCGCGTAAAATCAAATTGTTGCCATGCTGTGCAACAACCTCGAGATCCAAAGCTTTTCCTTCGACTTCGGGTGTATAGCCGATCCCAAGATTGGCCATGGCGCAGTAGGTCATTACAACGTTCCTGCCGCCCAGCCCTTCTTCATTTCCCGCAAGATGCGGTCGCATCAACTGCGCGTCGGGATGGGCGCGGGCAACTCCTTCGTTTTCATTGACCAGCACGGGGCTGCTTGGACTCACAAATTCCCGAGCTTCATCAATATCGAAGTATTGGGCACTGGATTTTTGATTGCGTAAACCGACATGCACCCAGACGTAAGGAAACCCGATCAGAAACAGACCCAAAATAAGGCCTATCCAATAAATCCAGCCTGGCCCCGACCCAAAGCCAAAGTGCGTCACAGTCATCAGCACAAGACAGCCTGATGCCACGACGATCAGGCGGTATTCGTTTCGGATAAAGCGGACCATGTTCTCACGTTTGACTTTGAGAACCATTTGGCTGACGTCACCTAAATCTCGAAAATACAGGAAACCAATTCCCAGAGAGATTAACAAGCTGAGATAAAAGACGATGGCTGCAAGCATTTAACCCCCCGTTTCCGCATCCATGTTAGGCACAGGGTGGTATTAATCAAGGCGTACAAACATACAGATTAGAATTTTCGAAATTACAGTGTGATCCCACAGTTTTTGAACCTTTTGAAGGTTCGGTCTGTCGATCCCCCCGGAAACCTCAAAATGCCATTGTAGCGGAAACAGCTCGTTGCCACCTCGTGTACGCAGCTTCGCAATCGTCCCGAGCCATTTCGGGCTCGAAGCGCCGATCAAGCGACCAAGCGTCGGAAAAGCCGTCCCTATCCGGGTAAACACCTGCCTTCGAACCAGCCAGCCAAGCTGCGCCCAAAGCTGTAGTCTCTTGCATAACCGGGCGGTCGACCGGAGCACCAAGAATATCGGACAACCCCTGCATCGCCCAATTCGATGCGCTCATGCCCCCGTCAACGCGCAATACGACATTGGCATCATCTCCCCAATCACCTTGCATGGCATGCCATAGGTCCCGAGTCTGAAATGCAATACTCTCCAGCGTCGCGCGAGCGATTTCGGGCCGGCCAGAATTTCGGGTCAGACCGAACATGGCGCCGCGGCAGTCCGGTTTCCAATACGGAGCCCCGAGGCCGGTGAAGGCGGGAACCAGAACGACATGCTGATTTGAATCGGCCTGCGCAGCCAACTCACCGCTTTGAGGAGCTGAGTCTATGATCTGTAGGGCATCGCGCAGCCATTGAACCGCAGCTCCTGCGATAAAGATCGACCCTTCCAGAGCGTAGGTTCTTTGACCATCCAGTTGATAAGCAATTGTGGTCAAAAGGCGGTTTTTTGATTCGACAGGTTCACTTCCTGTGTTCAACAACGCAAAGCAGCCAGTGCCATACGTGGATTTCATCATTCCAGGGTGAAAACACGCTTGTCCTATGGTGGCGGCCTGTTGGTCACCTGCAACCCCAAGAATCGGAATGTCGCCACCGAATAATGCAGTGCTTCCGAAATCTGCAGCGCAGTCTTTAACCTCAGGCAGCATTGCCATCGGAACGTCCAGCAGATCACAAATCTCTTCGCTCCATACACCGTTGTGAATATCAAACAACAAGGTGCGGGCGGCATTGGTTGCGTCTGTGGCGTGTATCCTGCCTTCAGTCAGGCGCCAAATCAGGAAACTGTCTATGGTCCCGAACAACAGTTCGCCAGCCTTGGCCCGCGATCGTGCGCCGGGAACCGTATCCAGCAGCCACTTTACCTTGGTTCCTGAAAAATATGGATCCAACAGCAAGCCCGTTTGGGCAGTCACGTCATCCTCGCATCCGGCTTTGCGAAACCGGTCGCAGATTTCGGCAGTTCGACGATCCTGCCAGACAATCGCGTTGTGGATAGGCTTCCCTGTCGTGCGGTCCCAGATAACAGTGGTCTCGCGCTGGTTCGTAATTCCAATGGCAGCGATCTGATCAGCGGAAATGTCAGCGTCTTTCATAGCCTCACGGCATACGCTCAGAACACTTTCCCAAATTTCCTCAGCGTCGTGTTCTACCCAGCCTTCCTGCGGGAAATACTGAGTAAACTCCTGCTGAGCGGTATTTGCGCGCTGCATATTTTCGTCAAACAAAATGGCCCGCGAAGACGTTGTTCCCTGATCGATCGCCAGAATATATGTCATGCCTGCTCTCTCCCCAAAACGTTTTGCGGGAGATTAGCGCAAACTGTCGCGCACGTTCCAGTACAGAAATCAGGCTGGCAAAACAGGAATATTATCGATCAAACGAACACCTTCTACCCATGCCGCGACAAAAAGACGGGCTGGGCGCTCCGCGTGGGTCAATAGTTCAAGAGTTTCGGCGCAGCGAAGTTCCATGTACTCGATTTCCGTGAAACCCTCATCCAACAGAACCGACTGCGCCTGCTCGACCAAGCTATCCATTGCCTGACCTGTCCGAAGCCCTTCGGAGACATGTTGCATCACCTGGTACTTTTTCGAGGCGACCTCTATCCCGGCAGTGGACAGGCGGGCATTGCGCGATGACAAAGCAAGGCCTGAAGGCTCCCGTACTGTTTCACAACCGATAACCTGAACAGGAATGTCCAAATCGCGGGCCATACGGCGAACCACAAGCAATTGTTGATAGTCTTTTTCTCCAAAATAAGCTTTGTCTGCTTGGGTTTGCAGAAACAGTTTCGCAACGACCGTAGCGACACCTTCGAAATGCCCGGGGCGGCCCGGGCCTTCCATCATGTCCGCAAGCCCCGCCACCGAAACCGTGGTGGAAAATCCGTCAGGGTAAATTTCTTTTGCTTCGGGAACATAGATTGCACCGATACCATAGGGTTCAAGTATATTGGCGTCCTCAGCCTCGGTACGTGGATACCTGTCCAGGTCTTCGGGATTGTTGAACTGCGTTGGATTCACAAAGATTGTGACGACGACCTGGTCGCATTCTTTCTTAGCGGTTTCGACCAGCGAAAGGTGGCCTGCGTGCAGTGCGCCCATGGTTGGTACGACGCCGATCGTTTCATCATCACGGTGCCATTGGGTGGTAAGTGCGCGCAGGTCTTTCAGACTGCGCAGGATTGGGGCGGTCATACTGTTGTTTCCGCGGGAGTTGGCTGATCGCTAAAGACGTGTGCATCCGTGGGAAATGCGCGCGCGCGTACATCAGAGGCATATTCCGCGATTGCAGCTTCAGCTAGTGGACCCAACTCGGCGTAGCGTTTCACAAACTTTGGTTTGAACGCTGTGAAAAACCCGACCATGTCGTCGACTACAAGGATTTGCCCATCGCATCCGGCCGAAGCTCCGATTCCGATAGTTGGAATGTCGACCTCTTCAGTTATCCGGTCGGCCAATACCTGCGGAACCTTCTCTAACACAACGGAAAACGCTCCAGCTTTAGCAACTGCCCGCGCGTCATCAACAACGGCGTCAGAGAGTTCGGCGCGACCCTGAACTTTATATCCGCCCAAAGTATTGATTGACTGAGGTGTCAGGCCAATATGCGCCATCACTGGAATGCCGCGCTTTACCAAAAAGCGAATGGTTTCGGCCATTTCGACTCCGCCTTCCAGTTTAACGGCGCCTGCGCCTGTTTCGGCCATCAGCCTAGCGGCATTTCGGAAGGCTTGCTCAGTGCTTTCTTCATAACTGGCAAAAGGCATGTCGATTACCATCATTGCTTTGTTCAAGCCGCGCGCAACCGCCTGACCATGCAGAATCATCATCTCCATCGTCACCCCAAGCGTTGAGGTAAGCCCGTGCAGGACCATTCCGACGCTGTCACCTACAAGCACAAAGTCGCAATGGGCATCCATTAGCTGGGCCATTGGCGTTGTGTAGGCCGTCAGACTAACCAAAGGCGTTCCGCCCTTTCGGGCGCGAATGTCTTCGGCGTTTGGGGCTTTTTTGCGGGCCGTGGCGCTCATGCTCGCTCCTGCGGGTTCTTGTTGCAGCGCCGCATAGCAGAAGCAAACGGGGCAAAGAAACCCCGGTTGCGCCAACAATTCCTTGATTGACCCAAGGTTTAAAGGGACATTGGTCTCAGAACGATCCGCGAAACGCGGACCAATCCATTAAATGGGGAGTGAATTTTATGGGAATGCAGTCGGTTCGATCTTTCACCTCAGCCTTGGCGCTTGGCGCTATTCTGATTGGGTCACAAGCGTTCGCGAAGTCGGACATAACCATTGCCATGCAACTTGAGCCACCGCACCTGGATCCGACCAGTGCGGCAGCGCAAGCCATCGATTCGGTGGTTTATACCAACGTCTTTGAAGGACTGACCCGTTTTATGGGTGATGGTTCGGTTGTACCCGGACTTGCCGAAAGTTGGGAGATTTCGGATGATGGGAAAGTCTACACATTCAAGTTGCGCGATGGCGTGACCTTTCACGACGGCACCGCGATGGATGCCGAAGACGTTAAATTCAGCCTTGACCGTGCCACTGCTGAAGACAGTGCAAATGCCCAGAAAGCTTTGTTTGCTGGAATAGAAAGCGTCGAGGTTGTCGACCCGTTGACCGTAAAAATGACCCTAAAAGAGCCAAATGGAAACTTCTTGTTCAATCTGGCCTGGGGGGATGCGGTCATCGTCGCGCCTGAGAGTATTGAAAATATCAAGACCAATCCGGTGGGCACCGGGGCGTTTACCTTCGACAATTGGGTGCAAGGTGACAGCATCACTTTGAAGAGGAACCCGAATTACTGGGGTGAAGAACCAGCTTTGGAATCGGCAACCTTCAAGTTCATCTCGGACCCAACCGCTGCTTTCGCCGCGATGATGGCAGAGGATATTGACGCATTCGACAATTTCCCGGCGCCAGAAAACCTGCCTCAGTTCGAAGCTGATCCGAGGTTTCAGGTTCTCGTTGGCTCGACCGAGGGCGAAACGATCTTGTCCACCAACAACAAACAGCCGCCGTTTGACGATATCCGAGTGCGCCAGGCGCTTGCGCACGCTATAGACCGTCAGGCCATAATTGACGGAGCGATGTTTGGGTATGGAACCCCGATCGGTACGCATTTTGCGCCGCACAACCCAGCTTATGTCGATTTGACAGGAGTTTCCGCATATGACCCCGAAAAGTCACGGGCGCTGTTGGCCGAAGCAGGTTTTGAAGGCGGATTTGAGACTACCCTGCACCTGCCACCCCCGTCTTATGCGCGTCGAGGAGGGGAAATTATTGCGGCACAGCTGGCGGATGTCGGTATCAAGGCCGAGATTATCAATGTCGAATGGGCGCAATGGCTGGAATCGGTATTCAAAGGAAAAGATTTTGGGCTGACAATCGTCAGCCACACAGAGCCGATGGATATCGGCATCTACGCTCGGCCAGATTATTACTTTCAATATGACAGCACCGATTTTCAGGCATTGATGGACACGTTGAACTCCACTACCGATCCCGATGAGCGTACAAAGTTGATGGGTGAAGCACAGAGGTTGATCTCAAACGATTATGTTAACGGCTTCTTGTTTCAGTTGGCCAAGTTGGGTGTGGCCAAGGCCGGAATTCAGGGTCTTTGGGAAAACGCTCCGACGGCGGCCATAGACCTGACCGCAATCAGTTGGTCGGAATAACAGAAAGACGGGCCGCTTTGTGCGGCCCCAACAAACCTTTCAGTTAACTATCGGTCATGAATTTCCCACGATTTCTAACGCTATGCCTTTTTACTGTTTGGCTAATATCGCTGGCGGTTGGTCAGGCAAACGCACAGAACATCCTTGATAACCGGTTGGATGCTTTGGCAGGAACGCCAGAGAATCCACTGGAAGTCGGTATTGGAATCAAGATCGATCAAATCACAAATGTGGACCAAAAAGCCGAAAATTACGGTGCCGTCGTTGTTTTGCGTGTCGAGTGGATCGACCCTGCGCTGGCGTTTGATCGCGAAGAACTGAGGCGGGACATCAAGGTTTTCAATCCGCGGGCATTGGCGGATCATGCTGCTGAAATCGGGGCAGTGCTTCCTGCATTTGTCATCCACAATCAACAGTCAAATAAGTGGATCCACGAAGCGGCGGCTTCATTGCGATATGACGGGCGTGTGGTGTACGTTGAAAAATCGTCTCTAACTTTGCAGGCCCCTCATTTTGATTTCCGGAAATATCCGTTCGACACGCAGGAGTTCCACTTTGACGTGGTTTCGATTTTCCCGTCGGATTACGTGTCCTACTATCCCTTGGATGACTTCTCCGGCCTGGGGGATTTGTTGGGCGAAGAAGAGTGGATATTGGGCGGCGCAAGGCTAGAAGCGTCCAAGGTTGTTGGCCTGTCGGGTCGCGACAGTGACCAGGTCGCGCTGATATTCGAAGGAAGTCGTCACCTTACTTATTACATAATTCGTGTCTTTTTGCCGATGCTGGTTCTGATAACGGTCGGCTGGGCCCTGTTTTTTCTGGATGAGTATCGACGCAGGATTGAGATCGCCGGAGGTAATCTTTTGGTGTTTGTAGCCTTTAATTGGGCGATTTCCGCCGATCTTCCCAGGCTGGGCTATCTGACTTTTCTGGATTTTATCCTCCAATGCATGTTTCTGATGACCGGAGCGTTGATTGTGTTCAATGTAGCCCTGCGGAAACTAAAGGTGTCTGGGCGAGAGGGGACGGCCAGAGTTCTGGACAATTATGCGATCAAATGGATCTATCCTTTAGGCTACGCTGCAATCATCGCCTACGCGGTTTTCGCATATCTTTTGGTGCCTTAGGTTCTGGACCAGCGGAGTATGTGACTCTAACGTCTAAACCATGCTTCGCTACACTCTCAAACGTTTGATGTCGCTGGTAATCAGCCTTGTGGTTTCATCGGTTGTTATCTTTGCAGTAATCGAAGTTGCTCCGGGCGATCCGGCATCGTTCATGTTGGGTGTCAACGCCCAAGAAGACACACTTGCTGCGCTGCGGGCAGAACTTGGGTTAGATGTTTCCAAATTCGACCGGTATTTGAATTGGATTGGGGGAATGCTGGTCGGAGATTTTGGCACCTCATACACCTATCGCACTCCCGTTTCGCAAATGATCGCTGACCGGTTGTGGGTATCACTTCCGCTAGCGCTTTACGCTCTAGCACTTTCGACAATGATAGCTTTTCCAGCCGGAATTTATGCGGCAGCAAGACGCGGCAAGCCGGGGGATTTGGCTGTGATGGGCGCGACACAACTTGGCATCGCGGTGCCCAACTTCTGGTTCGCAATGATGCTCGTTTTGATTTTTGCGATTAATCTGCCTTGGTTTAACGCTGGCGGTTTTGCTGGTTGGGAGAGCGGGCTTTGGGTCGGACTGCATTCCTTGACCCTTCCTGCTATCGCCCTTGCCTTACCTCAGGCGGCGATTCTGGCCCGAGTTATGCGATCCGCGCTATTGGACATACTGGGGGAAGATTATATGCGCACCGCGCGTGCCAAGGGTCTGTCTCGACGTCAGGCTTTGTGGCGGCACGGTGTTCGGAATGCTTTAATTCCGGTGCTAACTATTATCGGGTTGCAATTTTCGTTTCTGCTGGCCGGGTCCATCATCATAGAGCAGGTTTTTTATCTTCCAGGGTTGGGGCGGCTGGTGTTTCAGGCGATTTCAGCCCGAGACCTGATTGTTGTGGAATCTGTTGTGATGTTACTGGTCTTTGCCGTTATCACAGTGAACTTTCTAGTTGATCTGGCATATGCCGCAGTTGATCCCCGGCTCAGGAGCAGGACATGAGCCGAAATCTAATCCTGGGGGCCGCGTTGTCCTCCTTGGTAGTTCTTGCGGCATTGGTTTCGTTCATTTGGACACCATATGATCACGCCGCATTGGATATTCCGTCCAAGCTCGCACCTCCGGATAATGCGCATTGGTTCGGGACCGATCATTTCGGACGCGACATGTTTTCGATGATTATGGTCGGTGCCCGTACTTCGATTGCCGTGGCACTAGTAGCCGTCGGAATCGGCATCGCGCTGGGCGTGCCACTTGGACTGACTGCCGCTGCGCGAAAAGGATCGTGGCTTGACGAAGTAATCATGCGTGGCAACGATTTGGTTTTTGCTTTCCCCTCTTTGGTCATAGCAATCCTTATCACTGCCGTTTTTGGGGCTGGGGCAATTAACGCGATCATCGCAATCGGCATTTTCAACATTCCTGTATTCGCCCGGATATCGCGCGGTGCCGCGTTATCGCTGTGGGAGCGAGAGTTCATCCTTGCGGCCCGCGTTGCGGGCAAGGGAACTGCCAGAATTTCAGTTGAGCATATTCTGCCCAACGTTGCCAATTTGTTGATCGTTCAGGGTACCATCCAGTTCTCTCTGGGAATTCTTGCGGAGGCTGGGTTGAGTTATGTTGGTCTTGGCGCGCAGCCACCCACGCCGAGCTGGGGCCGCATGTTGGCCGATGCGCAGACAATGGTCGGAATTGCACCGCATTTGGCTCTGATCCCCGGACTTGCGATCATTGTAACCGTACTGGGGTTGAACTTATTGGGCGACGGGTTGAGGGATTGGTTGGATCCTCGTATCCGGGTGGCGCGGGCATGAGCTTGTTGCAAATAACAAATCTCTCGGTTGAAATCGAAGATCGCCCGATACTCGAGCAAATTAACCTGTCCATAGATTCTGGACAGATCGTGGCTGTGACCGGGGAAAGCGGGTCGGGTAAATCCATGACAGCTCTGGCGGTTATGCAGCTTCTTCCAGGCGGATCCGTTCAAAAGGGTGAGATTGACTTGAACGGGCAGAACTTATTGGGACTGTCCGAACCCCAGATGTGCAATCTACGCGGGGCCGCAGTTGGAATGGTGTTCCAAGAACCGATGACGGCCCTGAACCCGGTGAAGACTATAGGTGATCAAGTGGCCGAGACTATTTTGATCCACAAGGCCACGTCTCCCGACAAGGCGTATGAGAAAACCCGCGACGTTCTGATCCGGGTAGGCCTGCCACCTGATCGATTTCCGTTATCTCGCTATCCGCATGAACTTTCGGGCGGTCAGCGCCAGCGCGTTGTCATCGCAATGGCCATTGCGCTAAGACCCAAGTTGCTAATTGCGGATGAGCCAACGACGGCACTGGATGTCACGACACAAGCACAGATTCTCGGGTTGCTTAAGGGTTTGGTGAAAGAATACGGCATGGGCCTGTTGATGATCACCCATGATCTGGCCGTGGTTGCGGATCTGGCCGACAGGATTGTTGTAATGCGCAATGGTATCGTGGTCGAAGAGGGGGAAACGCAACACCTGCTGAGCAATATGAAGCACCCATATACTCGTATGTTGTTTGAAGCATCCGGCCATCAGGTCGAGTTACCAAAAACACCGAAGCCACGGGTTCTGCTGGAAGTCACTGATGTCGTGCGTGAATATCGATTGCCGCGAGGCCGCCTTTTCGAAAACCCAAAGCATCACAGAGCGGTCGACTCAGTCAGCTTTACATTAAACAGTGGTGAGCGTCTGGGGCTGGTTGGTGAATCTGGTTGCGGAAAATCGACCCTAACAAGGGCAATTTTAGGGTTGGAAGATGTCCAGAGCGGTCAAATTCGGTTGGATGGCCAGCCGGTCTTCACTGGCCACAAGCCTAATCTTGAGGTACGAAGAAAGTTACAGGTTGTGTTTCAGGATCCGTTCGGCAGCTTTAACCCCCGTCACCGCGTCGGGCGTCTGATTACTGAACCACTCCACCTCTTGGAAACACCTCCTACCCAAGCTGAAAGGCATCACCGCGTTGCTGAAATGTTGACGGCTGTTGGCCTTAACCCTGACGACGCGGGAAAGTACATTCACGAGTTTTCAGGCGGGCAGCGTCAGCGGATTGCAATTGCGCGGGCCTTGATAATCCGCCCCGAACTGATCCTGTTTGACGAGGCTGTGTCGGCCCTTGATGTTTCGGTTCGTGCGCAGATCCTCGATCTGCTGGCGAAACTATGCCGGGAGTATCATCTGACCTATTTATTTATCAGCCACGATTTGAGCGTTGTTCGAACCATTACAGACCGGTTGATGGTCATGCGGGCAGGGCGGATCGTCGAACAAGGAAAAACCGAACATGTTTTTTCAGACCCGCAACACGCGTATACTCGAGAATTGATTGCGGCATCACCGCGTCTGCCTGAAATAAAATTGGCAAAAACGTCTTATTAGAGCCTGAAACAGGAGCACCTTATGTCGCAAGCGCTTTGGTTTGATCCAAGTCTGGTTTTGATCGGTGGCGAATGGCTTTCCTCAGCGACTGGCAAAACCCTGGCGCTTAAGAACCCTTCTGATGGGTCCGAAATATGTCGTATCGCGCGAGGTGAAACTTGGGATGTGGATGCCGCAGTAAACGCGGCCCAATCCGCCCGAGACGGCGATTGGGGCAGAATGACAGCGTTTGAACGGGGGCGTATCTTGTCGCGATTGAGCCGATTGGTTTCCGAGCGTGTCGATGAGCTGGCGCAGCTGGAGGCAGTGGACGTGGGGAAACCGTTAACCCAAGCAAAGGCAGATGCCGTCGCTTTAGCGCGTTATTGCGAATTCTATGGCGGTGCGGCGGATAAGGTTATGGGGCAGACTATACCCTATTTGGACGGGTATACCGTTTACACGCTGCGCGAACCGCACGGGGTTACCGGTCATATTGTGCCGTGGAATTATCCAATGCAGATAATTGGCCGGTCCGTCGGCGCGGCTTTGGCGATGGGAAATGCCTGTGTTCTGAAACCGGCGGAAGAGGCGTGTTTGACCGCGTTGGCTTTTGCCCACTTAGCGCTAGAGGCTGGACTGCCCGCTGGCGCGTTGAATGTCGTCACGGGATTGGGCGCCGAAGCCGGGGCAGCTTTGTCGTCGCATCCAGGTGTGAATCATATTTCGTTCACTGGTTCGGTCGAATCTGGGGCGCTGGTGCAGCAATCTGCAGGGCGCAATGTGGTGCCTGTAACGTTGGAATTGGGAGGCAAATCACCGCAACTGGTGTTTGATGACGCGGATTTGGATGCCGCGCTACCATTTCTCGTCAACGCCGGAATTCAGAATGCGGGACAAACATGCTCGGCCTCGTCCCGCATTCTTGTGCAACGCGGCGTTTACGATAAGGTTAAGTCCAACATGGCAGAGGCGTATGAGCAACTGACGGTAGGCCCGGCTTTGCAAGACCTAAGGATCGGCCCCTTGATCTCGGATCGGCAAAAGGAAATAGTCAGTAATTTTTTAAAAATAGGGTCTGACCTGACGATTGCCGCGGAGGGTCAGATAGTTTCGGGTGCCCCCGACAGTGGCGCCTATGTAAAGCCGACATTGTACTGTGATGTTCCGTCGGATCATGTTCTGGCGCGAGATGAGATATTTGGCCCAGTTCAGGTCTTGATTCCATTTGACACTGAAAAACAGGCTCTAACAATAGCAAACAGCACAGAATATGGTCTTGTGGCGAGTATCTGGACTGCCAACGGGGCACGACAAATGCGGCTGGCGAAACGGCTGCGTTCCGGGCAAATTTTCATCAACAACTACGGCGCAGGTGGGGGCGTCGAACTGCCGTTCGGCGGTGTCGGTAAATCGGGTCATGGTCGCGAAAAGGGGTTTGAAGCTCTGTACGGCTTTTCGCAGTTAAAAACGGTTGCGGCCTTTCACGGCTAGCAATCAGACGATTACCTCGATCGAATCCTGCACTCCCACGCCGAAGACACGCTTGTAGCGTTTGATTTCGTCGGCGGGACCCATTGCCTTTTCTGGGTTATCCGACAGTTTAACTGTCGGGCGTCCATTGGCAGATACGGCCTTGCAGACCAGAGAAAATGGGGCCAACGCGTCGCCAGGTACAAGGCCGCGAAAATCGTTCGTTAACAAGGTGCCCCAGCCAAATGATACCGAGGTCAGATCGGCGAACTGCGCGTGCAGATCGCGGATCTTGTCCACGTCCAACCCGTCAGAAAAGATAATCCTCTTTTGCAACGGGTCCTCGCCGCGAGATTTCCACCAGTCAATCGCGATTTTGGCGGCCTTTGCCGGATCACCGCTGTCGATACGGATCCCGGTCCATCCTGCAAGCCAGTCTGGTGCGCGTTCCAGGAACCCCTTGGTTCCGTACGTATCCGGTAGGATGATGCGCAAGTTACCGTCATGTTCTTCGTGCCAGTCGCTTAGAACATCGTATGGTGCCTGGGCTAACTCTTCGTCCGTGTTTGCCAAAGCGGAATAGACCATGGGCAGTTCATGGGCGTTGGTTCCGATCGCTTCAACCTCGCGCCGCATAGCAATCAGGCAGTTCGAGGTGCCTGTGAAAGACCTTCCCAGCCCTTCGATCATTGCCTGAACACACCAATCCTGCCAAAGGAAGGAATGCCGCCGCCGCGTACCAAAGTCCGCGATCCCAAGTCCTTTTATCGTCCGTAGTTTTTCGATTTTTTCCCAAACGCGTGTCATAGCGCGGGCATAAAGCACCTGCAGTTCGAAACGGCGCATATCATTCAGAACCGCACGCGACCGCAACTCCATCAGGACCGCAAGTGCGGGAATTTCCCATAGCATGACCTCGTGCCATTTGCCTTCAAAGGTCAGTTCGTACTGATCTCCCTTGCGTTCAAGGTGATAGGGCGGCAATCGCAAGTTCTCGAACCATTTCATGAAATCCGAGCGGAACATTTGCCGTTTGCCGTAGAAAGTATTGCCCCGAAGCCAAGTGCTTTCTCCCCGACTCAGACCAAGTGAGCGGATGTGGTCCAACTGCTCGCGCAATTCGCCTTCGTCGATCAATTTTGCCAATGGAACGTGATTCGAACGATTTATCAGCGAAAAAGTGACATCTGTTTGGGGCTTATTTCGAAACACTGACTGGCACATCAGCAGTTTGTAGAAGTCTGTGTCTATTAAAGACCTTACAATTGGGTCGATCTTCCATTTGTGATTGTAGACACGCGTTGCAATGTCGACCATGGGGAACTCCTGCAATTTCCGCTGTTAGATCAATCGACGCGGTGATTGGCAAGGGTCGCCAAATAGGTAACAATGCTAAGGTCAAGTCGTATTACCGGCTTATTGTCAGTGCCCCTCGGAAGTTAGCGAGGGGATGGGTTAAAAAGAAGGTTGAAGTGAGTGAATGGGTCTCGAGTACGACTTTGATATAGTCGCGATCGCTCCCGATGAGATTGATCCTGAGCACGCCTTGACGCCGGTCACGGGTGCCCCCCCAGTGCGCGCGCAATTTCGGGACATCAAAACCGCGGACGCATTGCGTGGGGCTTCGCCCAAAATCCGCAGAATATTTCTGGAGTCAGGATTTAGCCTGGAAACCGCAGGAAAGAATGCCACGCCCGGATTCTATTCACCCGAAGATTCCCGAAACCGCGAGCGTATCCTCAAACGATTATTCGCGAATATCCGAAATATGGGCGTTCAAGGCGAATACTGTGGTGAGTTTGACTTCTGGCAGTTCTTGCAACATGTCAGAACGGCGCGACCCAAAGCGGGTTTTGCCAGACAACTGAGAGATTCGCCGAAAGTTAACGGCTCGCCCGCGGCGGATGTTTCAGAACGCCAATCGTTGATAGGCCGGATTGGGTTTGCTTTGGGTCTGGCGGTAATCTTCTTTGTTGTTATCAAATTTCTGGCCTCTCAGGGAACGACGCCTTAGCGATCACTCAAGCTTGACACCTGCTGCCTTCATGGCCTGTTTTGCTGCAGCCAGAGATCCTTCCATGTCGATGGCTCGGCAGGCATCAGTACGAACAGTCACGTCAAACCCTAGCCGCGCTGCATCAACGGCGGAATAATGTACGCAGAAATCTGTGGCCAAACCAACGATTGTCAGTTTTGCGATCCCGCGCGATTTCAGATAACCTTCCAGCCCTGTTGGTGTTTCCCGGTCATTTTCAAAAAAGGCGGAGTAGCTGTCGATGTCTTTGCGAAAGCCCTTGCGAATGACCAAGTCGGCATGTGTATTCAGCCCGGGGTGGAAATTGGCACCTTCAGTGCCTTGTACGCAGTGATCAGGCCAAAGAACCTGTTCACCATAATGCATTTCGGTTGTGTCAAACGGGTTCTTGTCGTCATGCTGACTGGCAAAAGAGGAATGTACCGCCGGATGCCAATCTTGCGTCAGAATCACCGCATCAAAATCAGTCATCATCGCGTTGATAGGAGCGACCACTTCGTCTCCGCCGGGAACGGCAAGAGCGCCGCCAGGGCAGAAATCGTTCTGGACATCTATTACAAGCAGCGCGTGGGTCATGGGGCCTCCTATTGTTGACCTATCGGTATGGCTAGGTGAAGGTGCCGTCAATCCGCTCTCTTGCGTCTTTGACGCGCTGGCATTAGATCGCGCGCATGTATACGATCGCTGCCCTCTATCATTTTACACGGTTCCCCGACCCAGACTCCTTGCGTCCCGCATTGAAGGAACTTTGTCGCGCGCACTCGGTTAAAGGAACCCTGTTATTGGCCAAAGAGGGGATTAACGGCACCATTGCCGGTCCGCGTCCCGGAATTGATGCGGTGTTGGACCATATCCGCAGCTTGCCTGGATGCGGGGATTTAGAATGGAAAGAGGCCACTTCGGACCACCCTCCATTCGGAAAAATGAAAGTGCGCCTCAAAAAAGAAATAGTCACGATGGGCCAACCCAACGTCGATCCACGTGCGACCGTCGGGAATTACGTCGAGCCGCAAGACTGGAACGACTTGATCCGATCTGATGATGTGGTGGTCATCGACACCCGGAATGATTATGAGGTGGCAATCGGAACATTTGAGGGCGCGATAGACCCTAAAACTAGCAGTTTTCGCGATTTTCCACGTTGGTGGCAGGAAAATAAGGAGCGTTTTCACAATAAGCGCGTTGCAATGTTTTGCACCGGAGGCATCCGGTGCGAGAAATCCACTAATTACCTTTTGGGGCAAGGGGTTGAAGACGTCTATCACCTAAAAGGCGGCATCCTTCGATATCTCGAGGAAATGCAGGAAAAAGACAGCACCTGGCAAGGCGAGTGTTTTGTTTTTGACAATCGTGTTTCTGTTGGGCACGGGCTGGTTGAGGGCCCGCATAGCCTGTGCCATGGGTGTCGTCGCCCGATCAGACCCGAGGACATGAAGCGACCGGAATTCGAGGTTGGAGTGGCTTGCCACCAATGTGTTAATGAAACTTCGGAACAAGACAAGGCGCGTTTTCGAGAACGTCAACGGCAAATTGTCTTGGCCCGGAATCGCGGCACAGAACACCTATTTTCCGATTGATCTCGTTTTTATTTTTGGTTGCGACCAGCGCTGGGAAACTGGATGATCGCCTGCAGGTATTTCTGTCGGAGGTCTAATGCGTCGCGACCCAACTACTTTGGAGGAGTGGAAGTCGACCTTGGTCGCAGCGTGCGGTCTAGTGTTAGCCAGCTTTTTGATCTGGATTGTTCTGTCGAATCTAAGCGAGGCTGCCGCAGGGAACACAATCGGGACTATAGCCACGGTTGGCCTCTTGATCTGGCTTGTGTCTCAGACGTGGTATTACATCACCCAGGTCAGATCTCCACGTCGCCAGCTTTTGTTGATGGGCATTTCCTTCATACAGGTTGTGCCTTTTCTTTTCGCTGCTGTTTACGGTTCTTTCGGGTATTACGATCTGTGTGTCGTGGGTGCCGGTGGTCCCGCTGATGTCCTTTATTTCTCTTATGTGACCTTTACCACCGTGGGCTTTGGAGACTTACGCCCTGCCGGGCTTTGCCGCGCATTGGCTGTTACCGAGGCAATAACGGGTTACATTCTTTTGGGTTTGTTTGTCGCTGCCGCCGTTGGTCTTTATGGCAGGTCCCATCCCAACACCACATGATGCGTAAAAGCCGTTTATTTGAGCCTATTTGTTCCGGTCAATCCACTGAGACATCATTTGTTTGTTGCGAAAGCATTCGCTTGGAATTGGTCGGCGCTTGATACGCGATATCCTTTCGGCAAATGAAACCTGTTTTCCAGTCGGATAATTGGCGAAAGGCGAAGGGTCATGTGGTTTGTGTGCCGATATCCAAGCCGAAAGCGATTTACGATCCCGTTGCGCTTCTACCGGAATTTCCATTGCGGATTTCTCGGCAATTGCGCGGGCGTATCTCATTTGCCGGTCTGTTACAGGCAGCAGATGATAATCGTTGCTGGGTGCGTCGAACCAGTTTTGATGGGCGGCATTGGTCATTGCTCAAGAACCTCCGTTCCATTAGAGAACAAATATAGAACATTTTAGGAACTTTTTCAAGAATTCTGCTGGCAGGGTTGGTCTGCGTCCCATCGAAAATCCAGCCTGTCCCACCGTCATATGACCGGTCTCAGCGCTTATCGCGCTATCTTTACTTTCATCAAGGAACCGCAATGCCACTTTTCAACTTTCGGTCGATAACAATAGGGTGTTGAAAGGGTTTAATGGCAGTGTTTCGCTCATACCGAGCTCATTAAAGGCAATGCATATGCATTGTGACCCGTTCCCGACATTCTGCGTCGGGAACAGAGTATCAGCTGCTGGCAAGCTATGGCTGACTTTGATGCAACTTGATTTGCATATTGGAGAGAGACGATGAAAACCCACGCACAGGCCGTCGTCATCGGAGGAGGCCTGATCGGGTGCTCGATACTGTACCACCTCGCCAAGCTTGGTTGGAACGATGTCGTGTTGCTGGAAAGGGACGAGTTGACCAGCGGTTCAACTTGGCACGCTGCAGCTAACATCCATGGACTGCATGACAACAACAACATCACGCGCATCCAGCACTATACAATGAACTTATACAAAGAGCTGGAGAAAGAGACAGGGCAAGGCTGCGGGGTCTTTCAACCTGGGTCACTCTATCTTGCGCAGACCAAAGACCGCGAATACCAATTGCGGCTGCAAGAAGCAAAAGCGAGATTTTACGGTCTAAATTTTTATGAAATAAGTCGCGAACAGGCGCTGGAATTGCATCCTCTGGCCCAATTCGATGACATTCGTTGTATCATGTATGAACCTGACGGCGGCAACGTCGACCCTTCGGGTGTTACGATGGCATATGCCGCAGGGGCTAGGCAGCTGGGCGCATCCATTGAGCGGTTTTGCCCAGTAATAGGGACTGATCTACAACCTGACGGGTCATGGATTGTCCGCACAGGGAAAGGTGATGTTCACACCCAATGGGTTGTGAATGCTGGCGGTTTGTGGGGGCGCGAAGTTGCGGCTCTGGCCGGTATTAAACTTCCTTTGCAGCCGACCGAGCATCAGTATTTTGTGACTGAAACAATCGACGAAGTTGCTAGCCTGGGCCGCCGTTTGCCGTCCATCGCTGATCGAGATGGAGAGTATTACTTTCGTCAGGAAGGTAATGGGCTGCTGATAGGAGCTTACGAAAAAGACATGCGGTTCTGGGCCGAAAACGGCACTCCGTTGGACTTTGCCCATGACTTGTTCCCTGACGACCTGGATCGGATTATGGAAAACGTGATCCGCGCGACTGAACGCGTGCCTGTTGCGGCGACAGCGGGGGTTAAGCGGGTGATAAATGGACCGATGATATGGTCGCCCGATTCCAACGCGATTTGGGGCCCCGTGCCTGAGCTAAAGAACTATTTTTGCTGTACCGGAATCATTCCCGGTTTTTCACAGTCAGGCGGTCTGGGCCTTTTGTCGGCTCAATGGATGATCGAAGGCGAACCGCAATATGACATGTTCGCCTGGGACCTTGGGCGTTTTGGCGACTGGGCCGATGAAAAGTTCACAAAAGCTAAGGTAGAGGATGTTTATACCCACCGCTTTGCCATCCACTTCCCAAATGAGGAACGGAGTGCGGGTCGGCCTGCTCGGGTTCGACCTGCTTACGAGATGCAAAAGAAAATGGGTTGTGTGTTCGGTTTGAACTGTGGCTGGGAACACCCGCTATGGTTTGCAGACGAGCCTGAAACAATCGAAACTAACGGTTTTACTCGCCAAAACTGGTGGGAGCCCGTGGGTCGCGAAGTGCGGATGCTGAGGGAGAATGTCGGGGTCATCGATATTTCAAACTTCGCCAACTATGTGATCAAAGGAAAGGGCGCCTATGAATGGCTGGACAGGTTGGTCGCGAACCGTGTTCCCACGCAGATTGGGCGGTCTTGCCTTACGCCGCTTATATCCGTACGCGGCGGTGTTGCGGGTGATTTCACCATCACCAAGGTGGCTGATGACGAATACATGATGATCGGGTCAGGTATGGCTGAACGCTATCATCAAAGGTTTTTCGACATGGTCGACTTGCCTGCGAACACAACATTTGAGGTCGCAACCGATCGCGTCGCTGGTTTCAATGTTGCTGGGCCTAAATCCCGTGCAGTACTTCAACGCCTTAGCAATGCGGACTTATCCAACGATGCCTTCCGTTTCATGCGTTCGGCGAAGATTGAAGTCGCCGGTGTGCCTTGCCTGGCCATTCGCGTCAGCTTTACGGGCGATCTAGGGTGGGAACTTCACTGCGCCGAGGCAGACCAAGTCAGGCTCTACACAGCGTTATTGGACACAGCCCGCGAATTTGGCGGCGGTCCGGTCGGTGGACGCGCACTTGGGTCGCTGCGCATCGAAAAGGGTTACGGTTCGTGGGGTCGAGAATACTCACAAGAATATTGGCCCCAAGAAGTAGGTTTGGACCGCCTGATCAAACTGGACAAAGAATTCTTGAACAAAGAAGCTTATCTGGCAATCAAAGACTCACCGCCTCGCGAAGTTCTGTCGATCCTTTCTGTTCAAGCGGACATCGCGGATGCAACTGGTGGCGAACCGATTTTCACATCTGACGGCACGGCCGTCGGTCGAGTAACTTCTGGGGCGTATGGATATTCTGTCGGGGCATCGCTTGCCATCGGGTATGTTGACCCAAATGTTGCGATTCCAGGGGACCGTGTCGAAGTTTTCATCCTCGGCAAGTCGCATAGTGCGGTAATCCTTTCTGAGCCACCTTTTGATCCCGAAGGTCATCGGCTACGCGATGTCCAGACCGCCGAACCAGCGGTTGTTAAATGACCGGAACATTCGACCGAGTTGCTAAGTTTGTACTGTCCAGAACATCGGATGAAATGCCGGATAGTGCAAAAGAATCCGCAGCGCTGATGATGCTTGATACAATGGGGGTATTGATTGGCGCCGGTCCGATGCAGGCAGGAATTATTGCCCGCGATACGGCCACAATGCTCTACGCCAGCTCATCGCCGGCTCACTCAGCAAGAATGCTTTTTGACGGGCGTAGGGTCAGCCTTGCCGGGGCGGCTTATGCGGCCGCGACTCAAACCGATAACCTGGACGCACATGATGGGTACAACCCAACCAAGGGGCATATAGGGGTCGTTGTGATTCCCGCGTTGGCCGCGTTGGCAGAACACTGCCCGGAACTCAGTGGTTCAGATGCGCTGGCCTCCGTTATCGTGGGTTACGAAGTTGCGGGTCGTGCAGGGTTGGCATTGCATGCTTCTGTCGAGGACTACCATACGTCCGGTGCATGGAACGCCCTAGGCGTCGCGGCGATGGCGGCACGTTTGCGCCATCATTCTCCGGATCAACTTCGGCAGGCCTTGGGAATTGCAGAATATCATGGTCCGCGAAGCCAGATGATGCGCGAGATTGCCAATCCAACGATGTTGCATGACGGTTCCGGTTGGGGAGCGATGGTTGGCCTATCGGCGGCAATTTTGGCGGAGCAGGGCTTTACTGGTGCACCCGCGTTGACGGTTGAAGACGATCAAGCCGCCCCGTTTTGGGCGGACCTGGGTTCGTTCTGGCAGATTGAACACCAGTATGTAAAACCCTACCCAATTTGCCGGTGGGCACACGCTGCGATCGACGGCGTTAGAATACTGATGTTGCAGCACGAATTAAATCACGATCAGATCGCGGCCATCCATATCAACAGTTTCCACGAGGCGGTCTGCTTATTCTCAGGAATCCCAAACACTACGTCGCAAGCGCAATATTCACTGGCTTTTTCTGTGGCGACTCAGGCTGTTCATGGTCGGATCGGCGTAGAGCATATCTCGGGCGCGGGCCTTAAAGATCCGGTTGTTGCAGACGTTATGAACCGTATCTCCGTTACGGAACACGAAAGACACAATCAGCGTTTCCCACAAGGGCGTTGGGCTGATGTAGTAATAGAGACAACAAACGGTCAGGTTCTAAAATCCGGCGATATCCACGCTCGTGGTGGTCCGGAAGCAAGGATGAGCCAGCAGGACATCGTTGACAAGTTCATGGAATTTGCCGCGCCATCAATAGGAAAAGCGCGCGCTACAGGCATTTGCAACGCGATATTGGGTCTTAACCGGCCAACCGCGCGCTATGCGGACTTACAACAGTACCTGTATGACGGTCCTTAAGAACTAAAACCCGAGTCGGACATCTGTCTTGGAATGCGGAACCACCACCGCTGGTCAATTCCGCACGAAACAACGCTAAACACGGTAAATTCATTGGCTCGATGTCACTCCTGCTGCACTCAACATGTTTGTGATCAATCCGCGCGTTTGTTCGCTTTGCTCTAAAAGAGCGGTTGCATCGGCTAACGGTTTGGCCGGGATGCGCTCAATTTTCCGACCCTACGCTTTGTCCAGACGGGCTAGGTCGCCAAATCTACCCGAAGCTTCCATGCTGGCTTCGTTTACCAACCCCGCCAGCCACAAGTATCTCGCAGCCTCGCCCGTTTCGCCCAGTTCGCTCAATATAGTCGCTGCCTGCGAAAACTCTTCAATCTTAATGTATGCATCGGCCTTTATCCGATTTGCTTCGTCAGAATCGTCCTCGGCCAACTCTAGAAGAGCCTGATGTGGACGACCGTTCTGGAGAGCTGCTTGCGCTCTCAACCGCGTCCGATCAACGCGACGAAGTTTATCTTCGGATCGGTTTGCCAGGTTAAATGCCTGTTGCGCGAACCCCAACTTGGCGAGGCGCTTGGACAGAGCAATGGCCGTTTCGGTGCTTAATTGGCCCACGACTGCCTTCGGTAGATTTAGCGCATGACGCAAATAGGTAATGTCATCAGCGCGCTCCGCTAGCAATTGCAACACCTGACTTTGCGTTCTGTCCCAGCCGTCATCTGTGGTCGATGATTGTATCAACGACAACGCTCTATCGAAGTCATGATTCAGACCCAAGGCAAGTGCATGAGCACGTTTCATCATTGGTCCGAATTCTGACCTGCGAAGTTCGACTGCGTAAGCTGCGGCAAGATCAATGTTTTGCTGCGAAACGGGTTTTCGATCAGACCACCGTTTTTCGATAAGCCTAGCCAGTGCCAGTGCCGATTCTTCAGCTGCCATCGCGGTTGCAGCGACCTCAGATAGCAGTGTTTCCGCCAGTGCGTCTTCGCCACCGGCATCGGCGATACTTGCCCGCGCCAAGTTAAGTTCATTGCGATCCTCAAGGTCTAGTCGTTCGACAGAGCGCATTACGCGTCTTGATTCCTCTAGTTTCCCTGCCTTGGCCAATGTATCCATCAACGTGGGGCCGAACTGACGCCTCAGATGATCCGGAAGGAGCGAGAAGGATTTCTCGATCGCGTAAAGCTCGGCTTCGGGATCTAATTTCTTTTCGATCAATACGGACCACAGCGCGGTGATTCCATCGCATCTTTGCTGGTGCGAAAACGGGTGAGACTCAAGGGCGGGTCGCTCATCCATGGCGTGGGCGATCGCTCGAATCCGACTCGTGATTTCCGATTGTTCCGGGAGCAGGTTCAAAACCTGAACGGCTTCAGCGCCAAATCCATGGTACGCGTAGAGCTTGGCGAGCTCCAGTGCTCGCTCAGTGTTTATGTGGTCGAATTCTTCAAACAATTCAGATCGAAGATACGCGACTTGGTGCTCAAATTGTTGAGTACCATGCCATGCGTCGAAATCCAGTTCTGCATCAGTGATGCAGGCTGGAATTGAATTGAAAGGCGGCTCTAAAAAGCCTCCCAACCCTCGAAGTTCATCAAGGATGGAAGTAACTTGCAAATTTGCGGTTAGATCGCTTGCAATAACTTCAGGTTCAATCGCGGTCGACCGTCTGGGGCCCACATCGGAAAGGTCCAGATCCACGACTTCGCGGTCTGCGCCTTGCAAAATGCGCGACATCATTTGCGTTTCCAAGTCCTGTCGGCTCAGGTTCAATAGCGGTATTTCGAATTTTTTTGGTTGTAACTCGACTTGTTTTTGGGCTTTGAGCGGCCTCCTCTTCGCCAACTTTGATTGGATGAGCGCCAAGGGTGAAAGGAACTGACCGGGCGCGATGTCCACAACAATCATGGTCCCGCGGAATAAGAATGCCGTCGCGACACAATCACATCCGAAAGCAAGTTCCAAAGAGGACCCGGACCGTTTTTGCGATACCGAAGTCAGCCGATGTCCGTACAACCTGTCAAAGACGGTGTCTGTTTCATATACAGCCCCATCCAATGCTACACTTAGTTCGGCGCCATTGTGCAATTGTCTAAGGTTCCACTCTGTTCCGAGAGGTATTTGCACCACTAGCCGGGTAAAATCTTTATGTTCGCCTGAACGAACCCTTAAACGTTCAGCGGATGCCGCTGTAACGGTCGTGATCAATATACAAGTCAGTACCAATGCTTTGATCATGCTGCCGCCTGCCTGATTTCTTTCAACGCATCTTCAAGATCTGAAAACCGGGGACGGTTGTGCGTTGGGGTATTTTGACGGCCAACTTCAATGCACATGGCGGCATTGTGGTTATGAAGGTTGGCGACCAGAACTTCCTTTATCAGTTGATAAAAATGGTTGTCTTCTTCGACCACCGCTTTCAACTTTCCAGCGAACGGGCCAACCAAACCGTAGGCTAGGAAAACGCCCAGAAACGTACCCACAAGGGCGCTACCTATCAGTTTTCCCAAAACCTCCGGAGGCTGGTCAATCGAACCCATCGTTTTGATCACTCCCAAAACCGCTGCGACGATGCCAAGCGCGGGTAAGGCGTCTGCAACTGTATGAAGCGCGCGGCTGGAATGCATCGCTTGGTGAAAATTCGCCTCCATCCGCTTTTCGAGCACTTCTTCGACTTGGTGGGGATCATCGAAATTCATTGAGGCCGAGCGCATCGTGTCACAGATTAGATCTACAGCTTCTTTATCGGATTGAATCTTGGGATAGGCGGAGAACAACGAAGACTTGGCCGGCTTTTCAATGTGCCTTTCCAGATCGACCGGATTCGATCGGGCAATCCGAATCAGTGAAAAGAGAAGGCATAGCAGATCATGGTAATCTTCGGGTTTCCACTTTGGACCTTTGAAAACTTTGCCGATATCTCTGGCAGTGTGTTTGACGGCGCCCAGGTCATTACTGATTAAGAACGCGCCTATAGCTGCGCCACCGATCATCATCATCTCGAATGGTAGCGACTTCATTATTATGGTCATCTTACCACCGGCGGCAAGATAGCCGCCAAAAACCATAATAAAAGTGCAGGCAATTCCAACTAGTCCAATCATAAATGGTCTCCAACGGTTGGGTGACTTTTGTTCGCGGCCATCGCAATTACTCCTGCGGAACCGAAGCGTTGCGACCGGCCATTACAACGCTAATCGTATACGCTGTTTCGGGGTTGAGGCCGGCCATTACTCCAGCAGCGGCTTCGGTTGGCATCCGTGACAGGAACCCAGCTGCAAAAACAGGGTCCATCGTTTCGAACAGAGCTGCCGCGTCCTTTGGCTTCATGTTTTGGTAAACATCCGTTAGCTGAGTTAGGTCGTTTTCGCTTGCCTGTTCTGCAATCGCCAAAGTTTCGCGAAGCGAGTTTTCAGCTTGCTGCAGAGCTGTCAGGCGAGTTTCGATCGCTTCCTCGGCAACCTCCAAAGCTCGTTCTTTTTCCAGAACCGCACTCTCGCGCTCTTTCAACCTCTCTTCTCGGCGCAGCAGATCGGTAAGCAACATTTGTAGATCTGGCGAACTTGAGTCTGGTTCGACAGGCGCAGAATGTACCTCGTCGGGTTCCGTGCCACGAGCCAGAGCCGGACCGGCTTCTAGGCCGAGCCGGAGCGTGGCCGAGCCAATCATCAACTGCGAAATAACGGTTAACACACCACCGCGCTGTCGCTGAGGTGACTTTCTTGGTGTCGAACGCTTCACGTCGCCGCTCCACCATTTAGGCGGGCATGTCTAAAAAACATAAGCCCATCGGGTGCTTTGGGAAGATCGACCTCGTTATCTTCCTCGCGCTCAATTTTCGCATCGGAAGTGCTACTTTCTTCGGCTTCCTTTGATGAAGCGGCAGGTTCAGCCGTCGGCGTTACGTCCGTGTCTTGGTCAGCAGGGTTTGATTCTGTCGACGTGGAAGTTTCCTCTGACACGACATCATGCATTGAAGCCATCATCAGCTCCAGCCTTTGCGCTACAGATTCTGCCTTTTGGGTGAGGCTTTGCAGTTCCTCTCCGGATCGATCGGAAGAAGCCCTTGCCGAATCCAGCGACGTTCGCAATTCGTCGGCCTGGGCTGACAATACGGAGACGGCGCCTCCAACTCCTCGTTCAAGGTCGGTAAACCGCTTAAGGCGCTTGGCCAGAACAAAACAATACAGACCCGCGCCCAACGCGCCTGCGACTAGCAATATATCCGCAATCAGTTCCAACGTTGCCTCCTAGTTCAATACGAATTCCGACACCAGCACGTCGCGCACACGTCCTTCCCCAGCGACGATTCCGATTCGCCGAAGCAAGTGTCCGCGGATACGCATAAGCGCGAGAGAACCCTCAAGATCGGTTAACTCGACTGCGCGCAAGTAGCTGTTCATCACGTCCATTATTCGAGGCCGCATCAATTCGACATCGGCGACGTAATCGGCATTCACTTCAAGTTGTGCACGGAATTTAAGATGTCGCGATTCTCCTGCCTTCACTGAAACAATTACAGGCGGCAGATCGACAAAGGCGACCTCAGGCAATTCCTTTACTGGCTTGCTTTCCAAATCGATTGGATCTTCGTGCGAAGCTTTTTCGCTACCGAAAGGAAGCATGCCTGAGCTGGCTGCATAATAACCGCCAGCAGCCCCGGCAACGGCCAGAATCATCCACAGGAGAACACCTTTTTGTCCTGATTTTACAGAGGCTTCTGCCCATTCGAAGTTGCGTCTGTCATGACGTCCTCATTCATCAATACGGTATCTGTCATAACCCCTGAGGGACTAACCGATTGTTAAGGGCAATCGTTCAAACAAGGGCGTGCCGCACAGAATGTCGGCGAGTCGGAGGTGAGCGTGCAACAGATCGGAACTGTCTGGGCAAGTTTGGACAGGCGCAAACAAATCATAGTGGCCGGTGCCGTGGCATTGGTCTTTCTGGGTATCCTAGCAATGTCGCGAATTGCGACGGCGCCAGCCATGACCCTTCTATATGCAGGTCTCGAGAGTGGCGCTGCAGGCGACATAGTTCGCTCCTTGGAACAACGCGGAGTCGCGTATGAAATCAGGGGCGGTTCGATCTATGTCGCCGGATCGCAAAGGGATGAGCTTCGAATGACCCTGGCCAGCGAGGGGCTGCCTGCCAACGGAAACCGGGGGTACGAGCTGCTCGATACGCTCAGCGGCTTTGGCACAACTTCGCAGATGTTTGATGCAGCCTATTGGCGGGCAAAAGAAGGTGAATTGGCAAGGACAGTCGTTGGCAGCCCTCACATTAGTCAGGCTCGGGTTCACATCGCTAACAGCTCGTCGAACCCGTTCCAGCGTAGCGCCGAGCCGACTGCTTCTGTGTCTGTTGTACCTTCTGGCGCCCAGATCACGGGAGATCAGGCAAAGGCGATTCGCTTTCTTGTGGCGTCAGCGGTTAGCGGGCTGACTCCGGAAAACGTGGCGGTCATTGATTCCAACGGGGCCGTAATGGGTGCGCAGGAAAACGCTGTCGCGGCGGACACGGCCGACGACAAAGCGCGTCAATTGCGGGAACGTGTATTGCGCTTGGTTGAGGCGCGCGTTGGCGCGGGCAACGCGGTGGTTGAGGTGAGCGTGGACACCGTTACGGAAACCGAATCTATTCGCGAACGTCGCTTTGATCCCAATGGGCGCGTCGCAATCAGTACTGATGTCGAAGAACGGTCAGACAGTGCACGCAATCAATCGGCGGATGTGACAGTCGCGTCAAACTTGCCTGATGGCGATGGCGGGGGCAGTGATGAATCGAATTCGACGGCCACGCAAACCCGCGAACGTGTAAATTACGAAGTTTCCGAAACAGAGCTGGAAGTGCATCGTGCGCCTGGTGCAATCAAGCGTTTGACAGTTGCAGTTCTTGTAAATGGTGCCCGCACAATTGGTGAGGACGGCACCGAAACTTTTGTGCCGATGGCGCAAACTGAGCTGGATGCGCTGGAAGAACTGGTGGCGTCAGCTGTTGGGTATGATTCTGATCGTGGGGACGTAATAACACTTAAATCTCTGGACCTTCCCGTTGTTGAGCCGCAGGGAACATTGGTTTCCGCTTCGATCTGGCCAGATATTCATCTGGACGCAATGTCTCTGATTCAGATGGTTGTTCTGGCCGCCGTTTCGATTGTTCTCGGGCTGTTTGTAGTGCGTCCGATCATGACCAGCGCAGTCACTCCCCCGACATTGCTGCCTGCCACGGCACAGCCGCCCGAGGAACCTGCGCCATATCTAGTGGGAGAGGTCGCAACAGATGATTCTGCCGAATTCACGGCGCTTGCGGAAAAAATGCAACCAGGCGTGCCCGCGATTGCAGGATCCACCAGCGAGGATGCGGTTGATCGCCTGCGCAACATGATCGGTGACAAGCAAGAGGAAACGGTCGAAATCCTGCGTAGTTGGCTTGAGGAAAGCGAGGAGAAGGTGTGATGCCGATTGCCCATCTCCTGGAAGACTTCTCTGACAATCCCGATAACGGGACGACGCATTTGCTTGATGAAGAAGCTTTGGAAGAGCATCGGTTGGAGTCCTTTGAGCGTGGGTACAGCGCAGGTTGGGAAGACGCAGTCGCGGCACAAGAGCAGCAGTTTGGCCAAATGAATACCGATCTGGCCGCTGCGCTGTCTGACCTGTCTTTCACTTATCAAGAGGCGCTGACCCGGATGACTTTGTCCCTGGAGCCCATGTTTGAAAGTCTGGTTCAAGTCGTTTTGCCAAAATTGCTCGACCGGGGGTTTGCCTCGCGTTTGACAGAACAACTGACCGAAATGGCGCAGGATCAAATCGGGCAGCCGATGCAAGTGATTGTGCCCAAAGGAACTGCGGAGCGAATTCAATCCATGTTGCCTCAAGATCTGTCCCTACCAGTGCAAGTAATTGAAAATCCGACGCTGGACTCAGGGCAAGCACGCCTACAGGTCGGCGTGGCCCGGCGCGAAGTCGACTGTAATGCCCTGCTGAGCACAATCGCCGGTGCCTTCGATGCCTATATCTTTGAAGCGAAAGAGGCTTTTTCAAATGAGTGACATCCAATCCCCAAAAACTGAAAAATCCAGCCCGTTTGATGCTGTCCCAATTGAGGTGACAGTGTCAGTAGGCCACGCACGTCCGCTTGTCCGAGATCTTTTGAATATGGGTGAAAATGCGGTTCTAACTCTGGACAAACGCGTTGAGGACCCTGTCGATCTTTACGTTGGCGACCAACTTGTCGCGCGCGGGTTATTGGAGGAGTTGGAGGGTGATCAGGCCGGGCAACTTGCGGTTCGCCTGACTGAGATATCCGATCTTCGAAACGGTATCGGGTGATGCGCTGTCTGCTTTTTTCGGCGGTTACGCTGCTGATGCCTTCTCTGGCGTCAGCGCAAGAAGTTTCACTTTCCTTGGGCGACGGCGACTCGCTCTCGGCCCGTTCCATTCAGCTCATTCTTCTGATTACCGTGCTCAGCCTTGCGCCAGGGCTTGCCATAATGATCACCTGTTTCCCGTTTTTGATTACGGTACTGGCGATTTTGCGACAGGGAATCGGATTGCAGCAATCACCTCCAAACATGTTGATTGTCAGTTTAGCTTTGTTTCTGACCTATTTCATAATGGAGCCTGTCTTTTCTGAAGCCTGGATGATGGGCATCCGCCCTTTGATAGATGAAACGATAGAGATCGAAGCCGCGCTTGAACGAGCTCTTGTCCCGTTTCGTGAATTCATGGCGGCCCGTCTTGATGCAGACACGTTCCAAGCGATGGCTGCCCTCCGTCCTGGTGTTGCTGAACTGCGCCCAGTACCCGAAGCGCCGCTATCGGTACTGATGCCTTCTTTTATGCTGTCGGAAATTTCACGGGCTTTTCAGATTGGGTTTTTGATCTTTTTGCCCTTTCTGATAATTGATCTGGTTGTCGCGGCAGTATTGATGTCGATGGGTATGATGATGGTGCCGCCAGCCACCGTTTCTCTGCCATTCAAGTTGGCTTTTTTTGTTATTGCCGACGGCTGGTCCCTGATCGCCAGTGCCCTGGTGCGCAGCTATGTTTCATAGAGGCAATTACGGGGGAGAAATTACTGGATCAAAAAGATAAGCAATCTTCCGCAACACAGTTGGCTCAGCTATTTCGTGACCGAAACCCAAAAGCCAATGTGTCACTGTGGGCATTTCTTCATCGAATGCTAAAGGTCAGAATCCGAATGAATTTCCAATACATTCGTGGAGTGGTTATGTCCTAGCGGTGCTTCAATACACCCCAGCGCAGTACCTCAACCGCTTCGATTCAAGTCCTTGATCAGACGATTTAGGTCACCACCCCGGGCGTCCAACATGGCGCCAATTTCGGTCCGTTCTGTGAGCAGCAAGTTCACGCCTTCGATGAACATGTTATAAAATTTTCCTCGACCAGACTTGTCCGAAACCAGAAAAGTAACGTCAAATGGCGATGACCCTCGAAGCTTGACCGAGGTTCTGACTTCGTACCCGGCCTTGATCTTTCGCGCATTGCGAACCGTCACTTCCCCTCCAATAAATTCGCGGAAGCGACGACCGTATTTGCGTGAGATATAGCCCTGAAATGCCTTTGTGAACTGGCGCATCTGTGATGCAGAAGCAGCGCGCGCGTCCGCACCCAAAGCGTAACGCGCCATGATTGGAACATCTCCGTACTGCACAAAGATCTTCTCAAAATCACGTATCATAGCGTTTTCGGATTTGCCGGAGTCTATTACTCGTGTGATATCCGAAACGACGCTGTTAACCAGTTGCTTGGCACCTGCTTCGGTCAGCGCAAAAGCAGGGAAAGGCAGAGATGTCGCCAACACCCCGGCCAGTGCGGTTGCAAAAAATTTTCGACGGTTCAGAATGTTATTCTGCATAGGGGTCCTCGTAGGGGTCGAGATAGGGGTCCCTGACAGGGTCTGTCCCGGTTACGGCATAGGGATCATCATACAGACCCAAATAGGCCTCTTCATCGTCTCTGGCCAGTTCAAAGCGTCGATTTTGCAGGTAAATCAACCGCGCCTGAGCGTAACTATCAGCACTTTCATATAAAATCGAATCTACCGTATCCGAGAATCTACCTCGGTCTCCCATGCGGCGTACGACCTCGGCATAGACACCCAAATTGTCAGCAGGCCGTACCGGTGTGAAATTGATCGGGTTGGAAAACAGATTTATTATTACTCCCACGGCATCTCGTGTGGTTGACGGACCATAAAAGGGTAACTCCACATAAGCGCCTTCGCCAAAGCCCCAGACATGCAGGGTTTCACCAAAGTCGGTATCCACTGGTGGCAGGTTAAGCTCATCCGCGGGGGCAGACAATCCAAACCCGCCAACCGTCATATTCACGACAAATCGAAGCAGCGCATTGCCCATCTGTTTTGGATTGCCTTGTAAAAGATAATCGACGGCCTGACCGGGCAGGGAAATATTTTCCGCAAAGGTACTAAAGCTCGTTACCATTGGATCAGGAACAATTTTCACGTAACCTTTTGATGCCGGTCGAAAAAGAAACCGGTCTACGCCCAGGTTGAATTTGTGAATTGACCGGTTCGCGCCTTCGTAGGGGTCAAAAACTTCGCCACGCGCCGCTGCGTCCTGAGGCTGTGAGGCGCATGCTGACAAAATAGTCAGTGTGCACAAAACGATCAGGGGCTTAAAGAAGGCTCGGTTGGACACAGTCCTCGTTACTCCAATATTTCCCGGCCGGAATTGCCGGGCTTTAAATCAACTTGTCATAGGCGTTACAGCGATGCAGTTCGTTGTCACATAACCGTTTCACATGGCATTTGAAACTCCTAGCGTTTAACCCGCTTGTCTTGCCATCGTAAAGTGACACAGCATGAACACATAAGAAACGAGAGAAGTATTGCTCAGATTGTTCGCAAAGTTCAAATTGCCGCTTTAGCGCTTTTCGACGCGGCTGTTCCCGGATAGCGTCCGCCTGAGTCGATCATACATTAGGAACTTCAAATGAGCATTGCAGCAAAATTGGAAAGCTTTGGCGTAACCCTTCCGGACGCTCCTGCACCAGCGGCTAACTACGTGCCTTTCGTGCGCGTTGGCAACTTGGTTTACGTATCTGGGCAGATTTCCAAGGACGATGATTTAATCACCGGAAAATTAGGTGATAACATGGATGTCGAAGCAGGCGCTGCCGCGGCAAAAGTTTGCGCGATCAATCTGTTGGCTCAGGTCAAAGCGGCATGCGGTGGTGACATTGACAAGCTTGTAAGGGTTGTGAAGCTGACAGGGTTCGTGAACTCGACCGCTGATTTCACGGCGCAACCGCAGGTCATAAATGGCGCGTCCGATTTTCTTGTGGAGGCCTTGGGAGAAGCCGGACGTCATTCTCGTTCGGCTGTAAGCGCCGCGTCGCTGCCGCTGGGCGTAGCTGTCGAAATAGAAGGTATCTTCGAGATCCAATGACTCCGCCACTTCCGCAGGTGTTTTTGCAACGTCCGATCGCGCATCGTGCGTTGCATGATGTATCGGCCAAACGTCCCGAGAACAGTCTCTCTTCGATCCGAGCGGCGCTGGACGCCGAATATGGGATCGAGATTGACCTGCAATTAACGGCCGATGGCCGCGCCATGGTGTTTCATGATTACGACATGAGGCGGCTTACTGGGCAATCTGGACCGATCCGGCGGATCACCGCTGAGCAGGCCAATGCGCTTCCGCTCCTCTATTCGGAGAATGAAAGTATCCCCTCTCTGGAGCAGGTTCTGGATCTGGTCGATGGCAAGGTTCCTCTTCTGATAGAGTTAAAGGATCAGGATGGTGGGATGGGAACTGGGATCGGGTCCCTGGAACAAGATGCGGTTCGGGTTTTAAATGACTATGACGGTCCAGTGGCGGTTATGTCATTCAACCCAAACAGTGTCGCAGAATTAGCCCATTTAGCGCCTCAAATACCTAGAGGTATCGTTACCAGTTCTTATGATCCAAACAACTGGCCTCTGCCTGTCGAAACGTGTGACTACTTGCGTGGTATTCCGGACTTCGATCGCGTTGGCGCCAGTTTTATCAGTCATGAAGTTAGTGATCTGGATCGTCCCAGAGTTTCGGAACTAAAGGAGCGCGGTGTTCCCATCTTGTGCTGGACTGTCCGGTCGCCTGCTCAAGAGGCAGAGGCGCGTAAAGTTGCGGATAATGTGACGTTCGAGGGCTATCTGGCTTGATCCTGCCAAGAAAAGTCACAGGTTAGGATCATCGCGGAGGGCACATGGATCAGGCGCAGATCGAGGTTCAGGTTCTTGGAACACTTTCGCAGATTTCTGCGGCGGAATGGGATGCGTGCGCGTGCCCAGAGGCCGCAGATGGTGGCCGTCCGCTTGACCCTTTCACCACTCATCGTTTTCTTCTGGCGCTTGAAGAAAGTGGCTCGGTCGGTCGCGGCACCGGGTGGCAACCGCAATATCTGACGGCTTATCTGGATGGCATGTTGATTGGTGCGGCGCCTATGTATGCCAAATCGCACAGTCAGGGCGAATACATCTTCGATCACAGCTGGGCCCATGCTTATGAAAACGCTGGGGGGCGTTACTACCCAAAACTCCAGGTCGCTGTACCGTTCACGCCTGCGACGGGACGTCGATTTCTGGTGCGACCCGGATACGAGACGATCGGAATGTCGGCCCTGGTTCAGGGAGCTGTTCAACTTTCGGCCGAAAACCAGATCTCATCGCTGCACGTGACGTTTTGCACCGAAGATGAGGCATTGGCAGGTGAGCAGATGGGACTGATGGTTCGCAGTTCTCAACAGTTTCACTGGTTGAATCAGGAGTTTACCGATTTCGAAGAATTTCTCGCTGCTCTTTCGTCTCGCAAAAGAAAGAACATTCGAAAGGAAAGAAAACAAGCCAATGATTTTGGAGGTCAGATTCATACTCTCACTGGCTCTGATCTAAGACCCGAACATTGGGACGCTTTCTGGCGGTTTTACCAAGACACCGGGGCGCGAAAATGGGGAGCCCCGTATCTGACGCGTCAATTTTTTAATATCGCGCAAGAAAACATGCCCGATGATATGGCCCTGGTGTTGGCCGAGCGTAATGGATACCCCATAGCGGGGGCGCTGAATTTCATTGGGCGTGAGACATTGTATGGGCGTTATTGGGGCTGCATAGAGCATCACCCATGTCTGCATTTCGAACTGTGCTACTATAGGGCAATCGATTTTGCCATCTCGCAGGGTTTGGCCCGGGTAGAAGCGGGCGCACAAGGTGAGCATAAACTGGCGCGCGGCTATCTGCCGACCCGCACGCATAGTTTGCACTGGATCGGCGACCCCGGCTTTGCCGATGCGGTCCGGAAATACCTGGACGCTGAAGCCCATGCGGTAGGAGAGGAAATCGAGATTTTGACGGAATATGGCCCGTTCAGAAAGTTGAACCAGGAGGAACAGCAATGACCGAATTATTGTCGACTGAGACCCGCGGCCCACTGCTGGACCCGCTGTTCAGGAATGGGTGGACCATGCTGGATGATCGCGATGCCATCACAAAGACCTTTATCTTCGAAGACTTTGTCCATGCATTCGGATGGATGACGCAGGTCGCGATATGGGCGGAGAAATGGAACCACCACCCTGAATGGTCGAACGTCTACCGCACAGTGGAAGTCGTTCTGTCGACCCACGACGTGGGCGGCCTGTCGTCGTTGGACGCCAAACTCGCCCGAAAAATGGACGGCCTGGTTTAGTCTCTGTTCTCTCGCGATCCCATGCCGCCCGCGAGCGAAGCAGTCACACCCAATTGCTTGAACTCCGCAGGTGTCACGGTGCCGCTGCTAACGTTGATATTGCTGGGAATGCCAGTTGTCCGGTTGCCGACTGACCTGACCGTGCGTGCCGCGGGATCAATATCCAGGCATCTCGTTTCATAGCATGTCAGGCCGCTGGTGTTGATCTGAATACGTTGCTGGCCATCTGGTCCGGTGGTTACCGGAGCCTGCGGAACATCGCAGGCGGCAACCAGTCCCAAAATTCCCAATCCGATCCACTTGTTCATTTCGCGCTCCTGGCGCTAGTCCAGTTGACCGTTTCCGTCTTTGTCCGCAGCTTCAAAATCAGCGGACATCTGAGCCTTGTATTCCGCTCTGGATATGAAGCTGTCGCCGTTGCGGTCAACGCTTTGAAATTGCTTGATATCCAGAAAAGGTTTCGCCTCTTCCAACCCCAATGAGCCGTTCTTGTCCTCATCCATCTCCTGAAAGGCATAGTCAGAAAAGGCGTTGAATTCATCTTTGGAAAGAAAACCGTCATTGTTGGCGTCAATGGCCTTGAGTTCACTTTCGTTCAGCTCAGCAACGGTATCGGCATTGGCCGCGCTTGCCAAAATCATGAGTGCAATCAATAGAGTGTCACGTTTCATACTCTGTCTCCTCAACACGCGTATCTTTGGCCTTGAACTCCGCCCGTTGCGGCGCCAGCAGCTGTAAGGATCGTCTTGCCGGATCCTCCGCCAAACTGGTTACCGATGGCGCCACCGATTAGTGCGCCTCCCAATGTGCCGCTGAGACAAGCTATCTCATGTTGTCTCGCGGCTTGCTGTTGGGGTGTTGGTGCGGGTCCGCATGCTGTCAAAAACGCAGAAGCGACCAGAGCAATCAAAGCAAGTTTCAAATTCATTAATGAACTCCCCTCATGTCAAAATTGACTATTCGCCGATTGGGGCATTGTATCAAGTTAATTGATGTTCAGTTGGCCCTGGCTAAGCCAGGGCCAACTAGGCAGCCGACTCATAAAACTCGATCCACAATCGTATCGAGGCCAGTTTGATCATGGCCATGAAGTTGCGTGACGTTTTCTCGTACCGGGTTGCGATACGTCGGAATG
>NZ_JBXWRL010000054.1:0-18145 GCF_059612885.1 Ruegeria sp. YKSD179
TGGAAGTGCCCGGTGGTGTTCCGGGTGCTTCGTCTGCGGCTTTCTGGATGAATCTGACCTTCCTGCTTGCGCCAGTCTTCAGCTTGTATTTCGCGTGGAGATCAAAGTTAGACGTATCAATATCAGAAGGAAAAAGAGTGTGATTGAAAGCTTTAATCACTGTTTACCGCAAACTGTTTTGGCGGTTGGTCTTGCTGCAAGGGTGACTCTGTCTCTGCTCAATAACTTGGCTGCGTTTGGTCATGGTAGTGCATATCTTGGCTATATAATGGAGATGACCGGTCTTAGAATCCCAAACACACCGGACTCTCCGCTTATGAAACGCGCAATTCAACGCCCAATTGTTTCCAAGCTCGCATTAGCTCTGATCTGTTTGGTGGAAGTTGGTGTTGCCACGGCATTGTGGACTCCCGTTTGGCCGGAGTATAGTTCCCAAACACCGGGAAGCATTAGACCGCAATCGACCGTGAAATCGCACTCACCTGCTGATGAATGATGGCTGAATTGAAGGCCCACCAGCGCCAAGAACTCACCTATTGGCCTTGAGGTTAAACGGGTCGAAACCTTATTAAAGCCCAGTCCCGCGAGATCCTGAAAGACGATCTTGTCGAACTCTTTTTGAACTAATGAGCGGAGGGACATTTCGGAAACCTGTTTTAGTCAAAGCAGAAAATCTAGGATGTCATTTAAACTAGTGATGTGCTGGCATGGCCACGGCACTTCGGGTGCAAAAACATTTTTCTTTGATGGCCGCTTAGGACATATCAAGTTTTTAATCCTGAGGCGTTTGGTTGGGCAATCAAAACGGTACAGTGACGAATTTCCATTATGGACTCATTCGATCAAGTCACGATTTAGGGGTTGAGAAAATCTCGGAGTTTACTCGCTCAATCTCTGTTTCGTACCAGGCAACCGCTCCGGAAAAATCTTTCTTCAATTCCTCAGCAAATGAGTTTGGCGCTTCGGTATTTTCATCATACTTCGTCGACCATAACATCAAGTTGAGTAGGGCAGGGAGAAGGTCCCGAGCTTTTCCCGTCGGAAAGTAGCAAATCCTGCTGGCTTTGCGGGGATCAACCTCTCGGTCCAATATTCCTTCAGTTTCTAGTTTGGACAGGCGATTTGCAAGAATGTTCGTTGAGATTCCTTCAGGTGAATTGAGCAGTTCGCTGTACGTTCTTTTCCCCAAAAGCAGCACGTCCCTTAGGATTAGAAAACACCACTTGTCACCAATGAGCCCTGCCGCATAGCGCGTCGGGCATCCGTTCCATTTGGCTGGTCGCAATCTCGTCATATTCAATAAATAGAGGCGCAGGTTTTCTCTTGCAATATGCAAGAAAAGAGTCTAGCTCAATATTACTTGCAAAAAACAAGAGGAATTAGCTAATACCTTCTCCTTTCGTATGGTTCGATAATGTCAGTGCTAACCGCGCCAAGACAAATGATTTTATGCAGCAGACTTTTGGCTGGGTACCGGACGACATTGGGGAAATGACGTTCTTGACGCTTAATGGACAAGACAAACCGTTTGCCGCCATCACGGATGAAATGGAATCGGTATCGGGCTGGGTGCCATATTTGGAAGTCGATGATTTGCCTGCGGCAGTTTCTGACGCCAAAAAGCGCGGTGCGTCCATTATCGCAGAGGATCTTCAAGGCCCAGCAGGTGTAGCCACATTCATCCTTGACCCCGGTGGCGCAACGATCGCGTTGTGGAAACGCGCGTCCGGTGCATAGGGACTGGACGATGAAAATTTTTCTTTCCTCGATCGCCTATATTCTGGTGGTATTCCCGCTCGCCCTTGGGTGGCATGTTGGTTTGTTTAAAGAACAATACGAGAGTTTTGGTTATTTTGCTGGCGAACCTAACGTGTTCATCGGCTTGCTGACAATTGTGACTCAGGGGATCGCTCCCGTCGATTTTTCCGTTGTTTCACACCGGTAGCGTTGGAATGGTTCGCGCGTTTCAGTTTTCCTCGTTGATGGGGATCTTCTTTTGGACATCACATGTGCTTGCCTTTGTTGCGAAACAAAATGTGCCAAATGCTGGTGGGTTTGTTTTGTTGGAGACAGGGTATCTCGCGCTTCAATTTGGAATTTATGCCTTTCTATTGAGCCTTATCTATCGAGCTGAGATCTGATGCATTGGGATGCCGCAACCATGCAATTGGTTCCGTCTCCTCTTCGGATTGCCTGTAAAAGTTGACTCGGCCAGAGCGTTGACCGAGTCCTTGCTTTGGTTTGAGCTTGTTTGCGTCTTGGTGAAGAAGCCATTATCAGAATTTGCTGTTTTTCGTGAACGTTTCCGGGATGTCTTTTTTTCCTCAAACGTCCCGCTGTCTGCTTCGATCAGACAAATCGGTTTACGTAGTTTTCCAAATACTCTTGCCGTCCCGAACGCGGCTTGGGATTTATCCCTTGATCCAAAACACGAGCAGTAATTTCTTCCAGGCCAGACTCCAACATGGACTGAGCCTCGTCTGTTTGCCAACCTGAATATCTCTTCGCCAACTCCATTGCCAGGCCGCCGTCCTCGACCATTGCCGCTGCCGCCTTAAGCCCTCGCGCGCAGATATCCATGGCTCCAATATGTGCTGCAATTAGGTCTTGTGGGTCAATCGACTGACGGCGCAGTTTTGCGTCAAAGTTTGTGCCCCCTGTCGAAAAACCTCCTGACTTCAATATGTGATAGTAGGCTAAGGCAACTTCGGGCGTATTGTTGGGAAATTGGTCTGTGTCCCAGCCAGACTGATAATCGTTCCGGTTCATGTCGATGGAACCGAGCATTCCTTCTGCGGTGGCCACCGCTATTTCATGCTCAAAACTGTGGCCGGCTAAGATAGCATGGCCCTGTTCCAGGTTTAGCTTTACGTCGTTTTCCAGTCCGTATTTTCTTAGAAACCCGATGCAGGTTGCCGCGTCGAAGTCATACTGGTGCTTTGATGGTTCTTGCGGCTTGGGTTCTACCAGAATGGTTCCCTTGAATCCGATCTTGTGCTTGTAGTCGACAACCATGCTCAGAAAACGGCCCATGTGATCGAGCTCTGCTTGCATGTCTGTGTTCAAAAGGGTCTCGTATCCTTCACGCCCGCCCCACAGCACATAATTTTCTCCGCCGAGCTTATGCGTGGCGTCAATGCACGACTTCACGGTGGCAGCAGCAAAAGCAAACACATCAGGATCAGGGTTGGTGCTTGCGCCAGCCATCCAGCGGCGATGACTGAACATATTCGCCGTTCCCCACAAAAGCTTTGTGCCAACCGATTGCATCTTTTCACCGATATAGTCGGTGATTTCTTCAAGAGTCTTCAGGTTGGCAGCAAAATCCCCCTGCTCGGGTCGGATATCGGCATCGTGCCAGCAAAAATAGGGTTGTCCAAGAATTTCAAACATCTCGAACGCCACATCGGCCTTCATCTTGGCCCGTCCCATGTCATCCTGGGGATGCCATGGGCGTTCAAATGTGGCGCCGCCGAAAGGGTCTCCTCCCTCCCAAGCAAACGAATGCCACCACGCTACGGCAAATCGCAAGTGATCTTCCATGCGCTTGCCCAAGACTATCTCGTCCGGGTTGTAATGGCGGAAGGCCAGCGGGTTTGTACTTTCCGCGCCTTCAAATCGGGCTTTTTCAATCCCCTCAAAGAAATCACTAATCATAGTTGCCCCCTAATCTGCCGTTTGCCCGGGCTGCTTGCCGAGGATGATCATGGATAAAAGGTCATCGTCTGTCACATCGGCGATGTTCACTGTTCCTACCAGTTTTCCGTTCTTCATAACGGATGCCCGGTCACACAACTCTATAACGGCGTGCACATCGTGATCGATCAGAAAAATTCCTATTCCCTGTGCCTTTAACTGGTGGATCAAGTCGGCAACCATCTGTGTTTCGTGTGGCCCCAACGCAGCGGTTGGTTCGTCCATAATCAGTATACGGGCATTGAAATAAACCGCGCGGGCAATCGCAACCGACTGTCTTTGTCCACCGGATAGGGCTGAGACCGGATCGTTGAACTTTTGAAAGTTGGGGTTCAACTGAGCCATAATTTTTCGGCATTCAGCCTCCATCGCGGCGTCATTTACTAACCCCATCGGAGTGACCATTTCTCGCCCGAGAAAGAGATTGGACGTTGCATCCAAGTTGTCAGCCAAAGCCAGAGTTTGATAGATAGTTTCGATGTTGTTGGCCCTGGCGTCGCGCGGGTTGTCAATGTCGACTGGCTTGCCGTCAATCAGAATTTCGCCTTGGTCCATTTGATAGGCACCAGACAAAACCTTAATCAGCGTCGATTTGCCTGCTCCGTTGTGGCCTAAAAGTCCAACAACTTCACCGGGGTAAAGATCGACCGAGACGTGATCAACCGCTTTGATACCGCCGAATGATATGGAAATGTCGCGCATTTCCACTAATGGAGGCGCACCTGACCCCCGGCCCATATTTGCGGTCGTTTTTTTTGTGTCCTGATCTTGCATCACTTTGCCCCCAAACGCTTGCGGTAGACAATGTCGATATAGACGGCCAAGACCAAAACAGTGCCGACGACAATGTTCTGAAACGGTGCGTCGACACCTACCATGGCCATGCCAGATTGAAGGGCCTGCATGATTAGTGCGCCCAATATCGCGCCGTATATCGTCCCGATTCCGCCGGACAGGGCTGTACCTCCGATGACTGCGGCGGCAATCACCCTTAGTTCGTCAAGCGTGCCGATGTCATTGGAATGATTGGCCAATCGCGCAGAGGCGACCACTGCTGAAACGGCACAAAGGAATCCCATAAGAGCGAAAACCTTTACCGTTAACCACCGGGTGTTGATACCGGAAAGCTCAGCGGCGTCGGGATTGCCACCAGTCGCAAATATATAGCGACCAAATCTCGTTTTACGCGCCACAACTGTCAAAATGACTGCCACAATGATCAGAATTAGAACCGAAATTGGAATGCCGTAGCCAACGACTAACCCTTCGGGCATTGTTTCGCCGCGTGCCTCAAACATGCGTTCCAATCTGCGGGTAGGTATTTGGTAGCTGTTTACAATGTAAACGTAACCCAGGATGGAGACTGTCATAATAGCTGCAAGGGTTGACTCCGCCCAAACTGGTTTGACGGGAAAACCGTGTGCAGCTTTTGCTCGCCTGCTGCTCCACAATGCCCATATTGCGACTGCCGCGGCCAGAAAACCAAACATCCAACTTGCCGTGGTGCCCAATGTTCCGTTGGTTCCGCCGAACTTTAGAAAGTTGCTGTCCAAGGGGCCGATAGTCTGTCCGCTGGTCAGATACCAAGCAACGTTTCGCCAAACCAGAAATCCGCCAAGAGTCACAATGAATGCCGGGATCGTAAGATAGCCGACCATCCACCCATGAAATGCTCCGATCAGGGTTCCGACCAAAAGTCCGATTACAATTGTGATTGCCCAGGTTGCCGGATTGTTCAAACCCATGCCCAACATGTGGGGCAATAACTCGGTCTGAGTCATTGCCATTACTGCAGAGGTCGTTGCCAACAGTGCACCCACTGACAGGTCGATGTGGCGCGTGACGATTATGAAAACCATTCCGCACGCCATAATTGCCACTGACACAGTCTGAATCGATAAGTTGAACAGGTTTCGCGGTGTAAGGAACCGCCCGTCTGTGACGATGTTGAAGCCAATGCAAAGGATGACGAACGCGCCGATCATTCCCAAAAGCCGCATGTCCAATTCCAATTGCTGGAATAGGCTGGCCTTTGCTTTTTGAGGAACCGGCTGAGACGAAGTTTCGGTCATTTCCGATCTTTCATATTCAGCTAGTGTCCCCGACCTGAGGGCCGGGGACAGCGTGTTTTAGTTACAGGGTGCAGGTCCGTTTTCAACACCCTGGCAAAGGTCTGCTAGTGGAATCCAACCGGCATCTACAACGACCGAAAGGTTGTCTTTTGTGATTGGTACCGGGGCAAGGAATACCGAATTCATCTCGGTGCCACCGGGCGATGTCCAGCTGACCGCGCCTTCGATGTCACCTGGGCTGGTACCGCCACTAAGAGCCACTGCGATTTCGCCTGCCGCTTTCCCAAGTTCGCGCGCGTCTTTCCAAACCGATACTGTTTGGGTTCCCAAAGCGACCCGGTTCAACGCCGCATGGTCGCCATCCTGTCCCGAGACGGGAATACCTTCCATGCCCTGTGCGGTCAGTGCAGCTACAACACCGCCGGCCGTTCCGTCATTAGAGGCAACAACGGCATCGACATTGTTTTCGTTCGCTGTCAGAATTTGTTCCATATTACGCTGCGCGTTTGCCGGAAGCCAGCCGTCAGTATATGCCTCACCGACAATTACAATGTCTCCGCTGTCAACTGCAGCCTGAATGATTTCTTGCTGTCCGCCCCGTAGGAAATCGGCATTCGGGTCGGTCGGCGACCCTTTGATCATGACGTAATTACCCTTTGGCATCGCGTCAAAGACTGCACGCGCCTGCATCCGGCCAACTTCGACATTGTCAAAAGTCAGATAGAACGCACGATCGTCTTCGATCAATCGATCATACGCTATGACAGGAATACCCTCATCAGCAGCGGCCTGTACTGCCGGGCCGATTGCTTGTGCGTCTTGTGCAAGAATGATCAGTGCGTCCACACCCTGAGCGATAAGGCTTTCAATGTCCGACAGCTGTTTTGCAGAAGACGATTGAGCATCCGCTGAGATGTATTCAGCGCCGCCTGCTTCTAATGCTGATTTGATCGCCGCTTCGTCTGTCTTCCAGCGTTCTTCCTGAAAGTTTGACCAGCTTACGCCAACAACGGGGTCTGCAAAAACAGCCGAGCCCATCAATGCAACCGCAGCCGAAAAGCTGAGAATTCTTTTCATGATTTCCTCCCAAAGGCCGAGTCATCCTGTCGTGATTCGTGACTCTCGAATTTTGAGTACCATATTTATTTCAGCGGGTAAAATATTTAACCTATCGGGCGCGTGAATTTCCTAATAGATTGACCAAATGACGAGATTCGCGAGGAAAGAATGCTAAGCAACAAGGACTCGCCGGTTTCCTTGGACCAAAGGAATGCCACCCGCTTGCGGGTTCTCGAACACATTAGAACAAGAGGGGCGACATCGCGTATTGATATTGCCACTGCTTTGAATACCAGCCCTGCAACGGTTACCGCTGCTACCGCCGATCTTATTTCAGCCGGGTTGATCAAAGAGGTTGTAGGGGAATCAAAGTCGAAATCTGCAAAACGAGGCAGGCCAAGAGTTTTACTGCAACTGGACGGAAGCTCTTATTTCGTTGCAGGTTTGAAAATCGCACGACAAGTAATTTCAGTTTTGTTGGTCGACTTTGAAGGCAAAGAAGTCTCCTTGCACACGCATTCCTTGAACAAAACCAGTATGTCGCCACGCGATTTGGTGAAAACAATATACACTGCACTGGAACAGGCTTGTTCACGGACAGAAATAACGATTGGTGACTTGTCTGGTGTATCAATTGGGATAGCGGGACTGGTGGATGCAAAGAGGAATTTTGTTCATTGGTCGTCATCCTTGACCGAGCGAAACGTGGATTTTAGTCGATTGTTCAAGGAATATATTCCCTGCCCTGCGTTTATCGAAAATGATGCAAATCTGGTTGCAAAGGCGGAACAGCTTTTTGGATTGGGAATCGGGCTCAGGAACTTTCTTGTCGTTACAATCGAACACGGTGTCGGCCTTGGAATTGTGCTGGATGGAAAACTATACCGAGGAGAGCGCGGGTGTGGAGCTGAATTTGGCCACGCAAAAGTTCAACTGGATGGTGCTTTGTGCCAATGCGGTCAGCGAGGGTGCCTTGAAGCTTACGTCGGTGATTATGCTCTGATCAGAGAGATGACCGTTGCGACGCAAGATAGAAAGCCAGAAACGGTATCCGATATACACGAACGGGCCAACTCGGGTGAGCAAATGGCGATATCAGTACTGAATCGAGCCGGTCAGATGTTTGGTCTTGGGATCTCCAATTTGATCAACTTGTTTGACCCAGAGTGCATCATTTTGTCTGGCGCCCAGATGAGTTTTGAACATTTGTGTTCGGACGAAGTCATGGATCGGATTCAGAGCGGAGTAGCCAACGTAGATGCTCCTTTGCCCGACATAAAAGTACATCACTGGGGTGATCTGATGTGGGCCAAGGGCGCGGCTGCATACGGCATCGAACAGGTGTCGATTCTTAAAGTCAAAGAGTTGCCGACGAATGCGGCCTGAGCTTATCGTTTCGATCGTGGTCGCGACGGCTGCCGATGCCGAGACAAAAATCCCAAGTTTTGCGACAGTAGAAATTCCTGCACATGTATACGACGGTGGTTGGGAACATTTCGTCGGTGGAGGTGTAGCCGTTTTCGATTGCAATGGTGACGAATTGCCCGAGCTATTTGTGGCGGGCGGTTCCAATCGATCTCAACTTTTCAAAAACACATCCTCTGACAAAATTTCGTTTACAATCGATACACCTGATGAATTGTCACTGACTGGGGTGACCGGGGGTTATCCGATTGATGTCGATAGCGATGGCATCCTTGATCTTGTTGTCTTGCGCGTGGGCGATGACCTTTTGTTTAAAGGCAATCCTGATTGTGAATTTAGCCCATTCAGTGAATTTGATTTTCAGGCCGAGGATCATTGGACAACAGGTTTCTCGGCGACATGGGAAGGCAGACAAACACTGCCTACTTTGGCGTTTGGAACCTATGTTGATCGGTTCGATCCAAATGGTCCTTTCGGAACCTGCGGACCAACTGTTCTTTATCGCCCAGAGGAAGGGAAATACCGCAAGCCGGAACATTTGGAGCCAGGTCACTGCTCACTGTCCATCCTTTTTTCAGACTGGGCACGAAACGGCCGTGCAGACCTTCGGGTCAGTAATGACCGACATTATTATGTCAACGATGGGCAAGAACAGTTATGGGCCATGGAACCTGCGCCACGGCTTTATTCGCTTGAAGAGGGATGGATGCCATACTCAATCTGGGGGATGGGTATCGCGTCACGTGATCTAAACGGCGATGGGTTTCCCGAAGTTTACCTTACATCAATGGGCGATCAGAAACTTCAGGTTTTCGACTCCGATGTCGATGGGCCAACATGGCGCGACGCAACTTATGAAAAAGGTACAACGGCTCACAGGCCACACTTAGGGGGCGACGGTCGCCCTTCGACTGGATGGCACGCCCAGTTCGGCGATTTTAACAATGATGGTTTAGACGATATTTTCGTAGCCAAAGGAAATGTCGAGCAGATGCCCGATGCTGCCCTTTACGATCCTAACAACATGCTATTGCAACAAGGGGACGGTCAATTCTTTGAAGCTTCGGTTGAAGCGGGCATCGCATCCATGTCCAAGTCCCGTGGCGCGGCAATCGTGGATTTGAACAACGACGGCAAACTGGACTTGGTGGTAGTCAATCGGGGAAGTGAACTCGAAGTCTATCAAAACCAGCTCCAAACTGGGAACTGGTTGATGTTGGATGTCGTGCAGAAGCGACCCAATCGAATGGCGGTGGGTGGATTTATCGAGATCGAAACTTCGATTGGACAGCAAGTCAGAGAAATAACTATTGGAGGAGGCCACGCAAGCGGGATTGCAGGTCTTCATCATTTTGGGCTTGGTTATGACGAGCTTGTTACAGTTAGGGTCATTTGGCCCGATGGCGTCGAAGGTGACTGGCAGGCCTATACCCCAAACCAGATAGTCAGAGTAACTAGGTAACTAATTTTCAACTGGCAGACCGCTTGGAACCTCTTTCGGAACACCCAACCGTTTTGCGGGGTCTTCCAGAGCGCCGAGAAAGGCCAAGATCGCGCTGATTTCTTTATTTGTCAGGCTAATCTCCGGCAGGTCATTGCTGTCCAAGATCGCATTTAGATGAGCCGAGTCCAATAGCGACCGCGTGTCGTCAGATTTCGGGATCTCAGGTAACAGAGCCAATTCGACGGAGTACGTGCGTAAGGATGTAGAAGGGTCCAGATGATGACGTATGATGTCTTCGAGTTGTGAAAAAGCACCATTATGCCCGTACGGCGCCGTTAACGTGACATTCCGCAAAGACGGTGTGCGAAACGCAAATGCATCTTCCGGATTGCCGGTTACACGCAGTCGCCCATCATCTCTGGCATGGTTCTCAAATCGCGCCGCTTTTCCCGGCCCAATCTGCGGCATCGCTATAGAATGAAATTTGTGATCTGTCTGGAACCACCCAGAGTGGCATTCGCTGCACCCTGCCTTTCCGTAGAACAGCTTTAAGCCAAGGCTCGCTTCCTCGGACAATGCTTCCTCACCTCGCATTGATCTGTCGAAGGCGCTGTTGTCAGCGCGCCATTCAAAGACGATAAAATCAGCGATCGCATTCGCTATCGCGGTGAAGGTGATGTCTTCACCCGGCGAAATTTCTTCAAACCGACGCTCGTATTCCGGTATTGCATCAACACGTGCTGCGATCAGATCCCATGCACCGCCTACTTGTGTTAGGAACCCCATTCGGACAGCTTTGCTAACGTCATTTTCCGAATAATGCCCTGCCATTTCATCTTGCGACAATACAGGGAACATGGCTTGTGCCGCCAAAGCAGATTTAAAACCCGGTCTCATGTGCATGCCCAAAGGCGTTCTTATACCATTCGGCTGCGCTGGATCTGTCTCAAGTCGTCCGTCATGAAAGAATGTCGTAAATTCCGTTGCGCCCAGATTCCAAAGACCAGGCGAATTGCGAGGAATTCGCTGTTCTGGAATATTCGTTAGGTCGATCAGTCGCTCGGTTCCCAAACCAATACCACCCTCTCCGATGCCAAGGGATAAGCCGTCTGATGTACCTAGTTTTGGGTGATGACAGGTTGCGCAGCTAATATTTTTGTTGCCTGAAAGTATAGGGTCGAAAAAGAGTAGTTGCCCCAGCTTAACACTTGATAGGTCCGGAGTGACGAATTCCGGGGTCGGTCCTAACGACTGCGCCCGAGCGCCAGATGACATCACCAGCAAAACACCTAAAATCGAAATAAGCAATTTGTAGATCATGTCTGGCACCCGGAAATTTCCAGCGTAAGTGTCTGACGGTAAGGATTTTCTGGTGTAGATATTACAGAGGGAAAAGATGGGATATTAATTGCATTGGGATAACCCGACGGTTCAATGCACAGCCCATCTCTTGGATAAAACGGAGTTTTCAGCTTGGCTCCAGAATAGACTTGGGCTCCGGGTTGATCTGAAAAAACACTTAAGGTCACTCCTGAAGGGGCGGCCAATTCTGCAACCAAGTTATCCGGTTTTCCTTTGGTATCAAACAGGTAGTAATGGTCTAAGTCAGGTGAGGACGTTCCAATTACCGTTGGTGATGAAAAATCCAAACCCGTGCCTGCCGCATTCCAGATTTTACCAGACGGGACGCCTTCCTCGTCGAATTCAAGCAACTGATTTGAGTCGAGCATAAGTTTATGTTCGGAAATTCCCGTTGTACTGCCTAAAGAGTAGTAGTTGTGTTGAGTAATGCTAATAGGTGTTGGACGATCAGGTTGCGCGTGAAACGAGTACACTAGTTTTGGAAACTCAAGAGTTACCTGAACCTCAAATTTTACTTTGCCAGGAAAACCGTTGTCCCCATCCGGTGAGGTCAAACGAAGCCGAGCTTCGGACGGCGAAATTCGAGAGATGTCCCAATGCCGATGCGATAAACCAGCCGGCCCACCGTGCAGGGTATTTCGGCCCTCGTTTGCGTTTAGTTCAAAATGGGATGTCCCCAAAGAAAACTTGGCTCCTCCGATCCGGTTGGCGACGCGTCCAACAATTGCGCCCATGTAATTCTTGTCGGTCAAATACGCCTTTGGATCATCGTATCCAAGGATCAAAGGAATTTCGTCGTACCACCAACCTTGCGTAATTGCGCCATAGCTTAACAAGGAAACGGTCATCGGACCGTCAGTTAGCAGAGTACATTCATCGGGGTCGCGATCTTCGCTTTGCAGTCTCATCGAGCGGCCAACGGTGAAAGCGCTGAATAATACTGAGTGTAGCGATGGTACTCGGTCTCATAAGCATCGGCTAAGCCGCGTATTGGTTCGATGGTTTCCTGTTGTTCCGGAGGTGTCATGACGTCCGCAGCAGAGGAGCGGTTAGCGGCACAAACAGCTAATCGTGCCGCGCCTTTTGCTGCCCCGATTTCGCTTCCTTTAGGCAATGTCAACGGTGTGTTCAGCACCGTGGCAAGGGTTTCCAGCCAATACCGGGACCGGGCCCCTCCGCCGACAGCGAGTAAGTTGGACGGCTGTGTGCCAGTGTTCTTTAAAGCCTCAAGGCAGTCCCTCATTGCATAAGCAACACCTTCCATCACGGACTGGGTGAGGTCTGCCTGCTCGGTAGCAACATCTATTCCCAAAAACGCGCCACGAATTGCGCTGTCGTTATGAGGAGTCCGTTCGCCTGACAAATACGGCAGAAATGTTATCGAAGACGGGCCAGTTATGTTTTGGGGCAAATCGGAAGCCAGCGTGCGAACTGGTTGGCCCACATTGCGTGAAAGCCAGTTCAAGCTGTTAGTGGCAGAAAGGATAACTCCCATCTGGATCCAGCGGTTAGGCACTGCATGGCAAAAACTGTGAACTGCGGTCTCTGGTGCAGGGCTGCAGGATTCCCGGGCTACAAGCAAAACACCTGACGTACCCAAGGACAAAAATCCATCGCCTTCGTTTATGCATCCGATCCCGCACGCCGCAGCAGCATTGTCGCCCGCGCCACCAGCAACAATGACAGGTTCGGACAAACCCCATTCTTGTCGCAGTTCGGGCCGAAGCTCGCCAGAAGACTCGCTCCCTTCAAGTAAGCGAGGCATTTGATCGAGACGCATATTGCTTAGTTCGAGTGCTGTATTCGACCAAGTCCGCGCGTTAACATCCAGCCACGATGTTCCCGCGCTATCGGACATTTCACTGACATATTCCCCGGTTAGCCAAAGTCTTAAGTAATCTTTCGGTAATAGAACTTTGGCGGTTTTGGAAAAGATATCAGGCTCGTGTGACCTAACCCATTCCAGTTTTGGAGCGGTGAAGCCAGGAAAGACGATATTTCCTGAAATCTTTCGCATTTCCGGATATTGGTCGAGCTTCTTCGCCTCGTCTGCAGACCTAGTGTCATTCCAAAGGATGCAGGGTCGCAAGGCATTGCCTTCACCATCAAGCAATGTCGCCCCGTGCATATGTCCGCTAAGGCCTATTCCTTTTAGCGCGCAAAATTCCTTGTTATTGGACGAGCGAAGATTTCCGATTACTTTCTCGCAAGCGGCCACCCAGTCCAGCGGAGATTGTTCGGACCAGCCGGGTTTGGGGTTCGAAGTTGTAATGGCAGCTTCGGCTTCGCTAATTACGACACCCGCTTCGTCCATAAGAATTCCCCTGAGCCCCGACGTTCCCAAGTCCAACCCAAGATACACTTTGCGCCCCTCTTTCGATTATTATTTCAGTGGGTAAAATTATTACGTAAAGACGTCTTGTCAACAAAAGTTTCACGAGTTTGGAACCTTTACCATACCTATCCCTGACTTCAAAAACGTGGCAGGTTCTTCCGCTCCTACGTATTCGGATTCGTATGTAATGTAGTAAATTCAAGCCCCTGTTTTACCCAAACTGACTTCGGAAAATACAAGGTCGCATTTTCAACAACATTCCTCGGTCAAGATATGCGGGGACTCGTCAGTAGGTTTTGTCAGATAGGATTAGATGAAGTTGGTTTTGGTTGTATTTTCTTCCAGTTCCTCCTAATCACAGTTTTACCTCGGGGTGCGCGGTAAGCCGCGCTGAGACGTCGTTTGACGAACCCGTTGAACCTGAACCGGCTAGAACCGGCGGAGGGAAAGGTGACGGTTTCATCCATCCTTGCCCTCTCGCCGCAATGGAGGATGACATGAAGCATCTGCTAATTGCTGCGGGACTTCTGAGTGCAACAGCGGCTTTTGCCGCCGACAAACCTCAGCTGACCGTTTACACGTATGACAGTTTTGTTTCCGATTGGGGACCAGGTCCGCAAGTGGAAGCTGCGTTTGAAGAGGTTTGCGACTGCAAGTTGAACCTTGTTGGCATCGAAGACGGTGCGGCGCTTTTGTCTCGCATTCGTCTTGAGGGCGAAAACACAGACGCCGATGTCGTGCTTGGGCTTGATAACAACCTGATCACATCTGCAAAGGAAACCGGTCTTTTTGCCCCTCATTCGGTGATTGCAGAGTACAACCTCCCGATCGAGTGGTCGGACGAAGTATTTGTGCCATTCGACTGGGGTTATTTCGCGTTTGTTCTTAATGCCGATGCGGTAGCCCCTGCTAACTTCCGTGAATTGGCAGATAGTGATACTAAGATCATCATCCAAGATCCTCGCTCTTCGACGCCGGGTCTGGGCCTGCTCTTGTGGGTCAAGGCAGCATATGGCGAGGAGGCATCGGAAATTTGGGCGGGCTTGGCCGACAATATCGTGACGGTTACCAAGGGGTGGTCAGAAGCTTATGGACTTTTCCTTGAAGGTGAAGCTGACATGGTCCTCAGCTACACCACATCTCCCGCTTATCATTTGATCGCTGAAGAAGACGACAGTAAGGCGGCCGCGTCCTTTGACGAAGGTCACTACATGCAGGTCGAAGTTGCCGCAAAACTGGCGAATACCGATCAGTCCGAACTTGCTGATCAATTTTTGCAGTTTATGGTGTCAGACAAATTCCAACAGATTATTCCTACGACCAACTGGATGTATCCGGCGGTAACTCCGGCCAATGGGCTGCCTAAGGGATTCGAGACTTTGATTGTCCCCCAAAAGGCGCTTTTGTTTGAGCCGGATCAGGCCGCAACCGAACGTGAACAGGCAATTTCGGAATGGCTGAGCGCGCTCAGCCAATAAGCCCTCTACCCGGTGTCGGTGCAGCCACGCTTGTTGCTGCACTGATACTGGGTACTTTGGCAGCAGTTGCCCTGCGTGCTGACTCTGGTGGGATGTTTGCGTTTTCCGACTGGGCTGCCTTGCGTTTTACGCTGACACAGGCAGTTTTGTCTTCGGTGATCAGCGCTGGCCTTGCCATCCCGACTGCACGTGCGCTGGCGCGCAGGAGGTTTTTTGGCAGGCAGGTATTGATAGCCTTGTTAGGGGCTCCGTTTATTTTGCCGGTGATTGTTGCAATACTTGGCATTCTACAAGTATTTGGAAGGGCAGGTTGGATTTCTGAGGCTTTGGGCTTCTTTGGTCTTCCGGCCATCCGTGTATACGGATTACACGGTGTGGTGTTGGCACACGTATTCTTCAACTTGCCCTTGGCGACTCGTCTTCTTCTTCAGGGATGGCAGGAAATTCCGGCTGAACAGTTTCGGCTAGCTGCGCAGCTGAACTGCAAGGGTATGGCAATGTTTCGATTGCTTGAGTGGCCGATGCTGAAGCGCGTTCTACCCAGCGTTCTGGCAGTAGTTTTCGCGATCTGCTTGACCAGCTTCGCTGTCGCGTTGACGTTAGGCGGTGGACCGCGCGCAACAACGATTGAACTCGCAATCTATCAGGCGTTTACTTACGATTTTAATTTGGGTCGCGCTGCGCTTTTGTCCACTGTCCAATTGGCATTGACGGCTGCCGCGGCATTGGTCGCGTTGCGATTTACGCGGAAAGAAGGATTTCGAACAGGGCTTGACAGGGCAATTCGTCGATGGGATGGGGGCTCCCCAGCAATCGATACGTTTTGGATCTCCGCCACTGCGGCTTTTCTGCTGTTGCCCCTGTCGTCAGTGGTGATTTCCGGCGTTGTGGGGTTATTAGAATTGCCTACTCAGGTCTTCAAGGCGGCAGTTATTTCGGTTGCAGTGGCTGTTGCCAGTACTTCCATCCTTTTGTTCCTGGCATTGCCAATGGCCGCAGCTGTGGCAGTCAGGCGGCACAGCTTTGTTGAGCTGATCGGGATTCTCGGTTTGGCGGCGTCGCCATTGGTAATCGGCACGGGTTTGTTTATTCTGATCAGACCTTTTGTGAATCCAACTGCGGTGGCGTTACCGGTCACCGCGTTGGTTAACGCAGTTATGGCCTTGCCTTTCGCGTTGCGAATTCTTGTTCCGGCAGCGCAGGAAACTGTTACTCGGTACAGTCGGCTCGCTCTCTCGCTCGACATGAAAGGCCATGTTTTTTTTGCGAGTGTCTTGCTGCCTCGCATGCGGGCACAGATCGGATTTGCGGCTGGTTTGGCAATGGCACTTTCAATGGGAGATTTGGGTGTCATCGCTTTGTTCGCAGATGCACAGGTGGCAACTCTGCCTTTGCAAATCTATCGTCTGATGGGTGCCTATCAGATGCAGGCCGCGGCCGGTGGTGCGCTATTATTGCTGATGCTGTCCATGGGATCGTTTTGGATTCTAGATCGCGGAGGTCGATGGCATGTTGAGACTTGATGAATGCGTCATCGCAAACGGTGATTTCGTTCTAAGGGCAAACCTTGAAGTCGCAGATGCCTCGTGCGTAGCGATTATCGGTCCTTCCGGAGCGGGCAAATCCACCTTACTTGAAGCTATCGCCGGGTTTCGTGATGTGAAGGGTGGCAGAATATTCTGGGATGGAGAGGACCTGACAAAACGGCCTCCGGGGAAACGTCCGGCGGCCTCGTTGTTTCAAGACAACAATCTTTTTCCGCATTTAAGCGCTGAGCAGAATGTGTCGTTGGGTATTCGTCCGAACGGGCGTGTTTCTAAAGATGAACGCGCTTTGGTCGCCTCCGCGCTTGGTCGCGTCGGCTTATTGGGGATGGGCACTCGCATACCATTTGAGTTATCAGGGGGACAACAAAGCCGTGTGGCCTTGGCGCGAGTGTTGGTTCAGCAACGAGACCTGTTGTTGCTAGATGAGCCTTTCGCCGCATTGGGTCCTGCGTTGAAGGCCGAAATGCTGGATCTTGTGGCTCAACTTATTTCGGGAACCAACAAAACATTGTTGATGATTAGCCACGACCCGCAGGATGCGCGGCGCATCACGAACAAGTCTATCTTGGTCGCGGACGGAATAGCCCATCCGCCAGAACCGACGGAACATTTGCTGAATAATCCACCGCCGAGCTTACGCGATTATCTTGGGTGAAGTCAGGTACTGTGTAGCCAGCTACTAAAAAATTTCACACAATCAGAAGAGTTCCTTCCTCTATCGACCTGATTTCAAAATCATTGGAGCGGCCTGACCTGTCCAAAGACGACTTTTGCCAGAAGCCGAGAGAGCCGGGACATTTCGAAGGCTGATTTTGAATATTCGTGAATTGCGAATAACCTGAATCAAAAATGTCAGTTTGTTTTTGAGAGCCCGGAATGGAATTTATTGTCGACGGATTAAACGGAATACTTTGGAATTATGTCCTTATCTACGGGCTGTTGGGCGCCGGGATATTTTTTACGATCCGGCTTGGCGCTCTTCAGTTTCTGCATTTCGGAGAAATGCTGCGTGTCATAACCTCGGCCCCCAGAACGGACAGGCGCGGAATAACGCCTTTTCAGGCACTGACCGTCAGCCTTGCTTCCCGCGTCGGGACAGGAAACCTCGCCGGTGTTGCAGTGGCGTTGTCGCTGGGCGGACCTGGTGCAATATTTTGGATGTGGATGGTGGCATTGGTCGGGATGGCTACGGCTTATTCTGAGAGTACCTTGGCACAGCTCTACAAAATAACGACCAAATCAGGCGATTTTCGTGGAGGGCCCGCTTTCTATATATCAAAGGGGTTGAATGCGCCTTGGGCAGGAGTGTTGTTTTCGATCTGCCTTATCCTGAGTTTTGGGCTGATTTTTGTCGCGGTCCAGTCGAACTCAATCGCAGAAGCCTTGTCCGGTGCCTTTGGCCTTGAAAAGTTATGGGTTGGAGCTGGCGTAGCCGTAATTGCTGCGATCGTGATTTTTGGGGGTATCAAGGCGATAGCTAGGGTCGCTGAAATCGTGGTGCCATTCATGGCAGGCGGTTATCTTTTGATCGCCGTTGTCGTTATGGTCTTGAACTTCTCAGAAGTGCCGGGATTGCTCTGGCTCATAGTGTCTAGCGCTCTTGGACTGCAAGAAGCAGCAGGCGGTGTAGCTGGTGGAGTGATGGCCGCAATGTTGAACGGAATCAAGCGCGGTTTGTTTTCTAACGAGGCCGGAATGGGTTCAGCACCTAACATTGCCGCTGTCGC
>NZ_JBXWRL010000055.1:0-16479 GCF_059612885.1 Ruegeria sp. YKSD179
ATGCAGTTGACGCAAAACGCTTTGGACGTCCATCTTGGACCAACCGGGACCTATTTTATTGCTGTTGCAATTATCTTTTTTGCGTTCACATCGATACTCGGCAACTATTCCTACGCAGAAAACGCGATGGTTTTCCTTGGGTTAGAGGGAAGGGTGGCAATGACGATTTTGCGGTCAGGATGTCTGGCGATGGTCGTATGGGGTTCAGTTCAAACAGTAGCAACCGTTTTCAACTTTGCAGATGCTGCGATGGGCCTGATGGCTGTAATCAATATAACCGCGATTTTGTTATTGTCTGGAACTGTCTATCGCTTGACCAAAGACTATTTCGATCAGCGTAAGTCCGGGAAAGAACCAACATTTATTCTAGAGAACTTTGACGGTAAGCCAAAGGGCATCTCGAAGAATATATGGAATGAGACCGACGATGTTTCAGCCACCTGATCCAGTGCGTTTTCAAGAAATTCTTGACGACATCGTTGATCGGATGCGCTTTGAAACAGAACGGGGAGCGGCCGCCAGCTATATTCCTGAACTTGCTGATGTTTCCCTGAACCGGTGCGGAATTGCTGTGGCGCCGCTTGGTGGACCTGTGCTGTCGTCAGGTGACAGTGCGGTACCATTCTCGATCCAGAGTATCTCCAAAATATTCAGTTTGGTCTTGGCACTTGGTCACGTTGGAGCGGCACTCTGGCAACGCGTTGGGCGTGAACCTTCGGGTGATCCATTCAACTCTATCGTTCAACTTGAATTTGAACGTGGAAAACCACGAAACCCATTCATTAATCCGGGCGCAATTGTCGTTTCCGACATTATTACCCTGAAGTCGCGGGAAGCTGCTGAAAATCATCCGGTTTTGCAGTTGTGCCAAGATCTGGCCGACGACCACACGATATACGTTAACGAAAACGTCTTTCAGTCGGAGGTTGCAACGGGCGACAGAAATCGGGCGTTGGCCTATTTCATGCTGGCTGAAGGCAACATTGAGTGTGACGTGCGCCAGGTAACAGAAAGTTACTTTCGTCAATGCAGCATTGAGATGAGTTGTCAGCAGCTTGCACTTGCAACACGTTTCTTGGCCGCTGGGGGCAATGATAAGGGGGCATCACGTTTTGGGGTTACTCCGGAAAGGGCGCGGCGCATCAATTCGTTAATGATGACATGTGGATGTTATGATGCTTCGGGGGAAGTTGCATTTCGGGTCGGACTACCGTGCAAGAGCGGCGTTGGAGGCGGCATTGTGGCCATTGTACCCGGCATCGCCTCGTTGGCTGCTTGGAGTCCGGGGCTGGACGAGAAGGGAAACTCTGTTCTGGCATTGAAGGCGATAGAAGAGTTGACACGTAGATTGGGGTGGTCCGTCTTTTGAAATTCCGGCAGCGTTGCGTGGTCAGAAAACGATCCTTGTTCGTAATCCAAAAAGTGTGATGTTGTCCTGATCAGGATTTAGCAACGGGTCCGAGATAAATTGGACCGACGGTGTTATTTGAAGCCCGGGCGATATAGAAAATCGATAGAAGGCTTCAAACGTAAATTGATCTCCGTCGAACCCTCGCGCTTCGGCCCAATTCAGGCCCAGTCCGGCCAGATCTGTGTTCCGACCATAATATCCTATGCCAGTTGAGACAGAACGGTCGTACAGAGCGGCCGTCCCCTTGGCAGCCCCTGCGCGAAAAAACGGCATCCACTGATTTCCTACAAACCACGCTGCTGAAAAGGCGGCGCCATAGTCTTCTTCGCGGCCTTGGTCTTCAGAGCCATCCGCGTGCCAAAGCGTAAGGTGGACGTTGTCGAGATAGATGCGGTCAAAGCCCGAAGTGTAGCCAATCTCTATAGATTTGAAGAGGTTTCCATCGCTAAAAACATCAAAGTCAGGGTTTGAAGGATCAGCGTCGGCATCGGCCAAACTAGCTACGGCGTAAAAATTACTACTGAGCTTGAGACCTCCGGCGATGCCGATCCCTTGGTTCGGCGTGTTAATGGTAGGGCTTGTATTAAAAGACAGGTTTTGAAATCCACTGTAGGGGCTGACAAGCCCGTAAACGTCAACAAAATCTGTCACATCGATCTGCCCGATTTGTAATGTCCAAGAACCATCTCCGGCGCGTTGGGTCCAAAACAGGTTCGTTAAAAGCAAGCCATTGTCATTGAAGGCGGTACCGGTAATCGATAATGCACCGCCGTCCAGACCAAGAAACTGTGGAGCCACATCAGTGTAGCTGTGCCGATCTTCAATCTTGAACGTCAGCGACCCCAGATCAGTTGCTTGCCAACTGCCAAAGAAACGAGCGATACCGCTTGCGGCCTCTCCCTCTCCTAAATCGGCGTCAGTCGTTTGTCCTAAGGCAAGATAATCGATCGAGAACCGAAAACCGTTTTCGCCAAGCTTGTCCTTCCACGCAAACCAACCAGGAGCTACGTTTCGTGGAAAATCTGAACGATATTGGGGATCGGTTAAACCATCACCTGGCTCTAGTTCGGCGACCACGGACGAAGGGCCCGACAATCCTTGAGCTACAGCGATTGAAGCACCAGCAAAAGATATTAACAGAGCGAGGCACCATTTCATCATTCTGACGCCTGTCTACCACCGGTTTTACGTGCGCCTGCGGCCCGTAATTTTTTGGCGGCACTTTCGCTCCACTCCAGTTGATCTTCGCGGCTCTCAAGCGTTTCAACTTTGGCTGCCTCAAGCTGAAACGTGGCTTGCATGGGCATCAGGCCGTCGACTACTACCATCTGGTGATTGGAAGGAGCAATCTCCAATTTTCCCGTCAGCCGAACGGGTTCGTGAAAATAAGCAGGCGTCCAATCACCATTCAATTGAACTCGGATCATTTGGTTCGGTGGCGGCGGCGGCATGTGGCTGCACATCCCCCTTTCAGGGACCAGATATGCAATGGCTTTTCCGCTCGCGTCCGGCGGTGCCGGAATAGCAAAGCCGGCAAGCGTGACGGTCCGCCCGTCGTATAATGGATTGCCAGCTGTCGCAGCCTTTTCTCGCCGTTCTTTAACAACCTCGCGTTGGGACAGTAACCAATCGACGTTGACGCCATCGTCTGCCAAAACATCTTCGGTTTCGGTCAGTAATTCTTGCCACCTTAACCGTTCTTCCTCACTGCCTGCATTTTGCTGGAGACGACCGCGCAAACGCACAACAAGCAGCACGTCGTCGAATTGCTCTGGCGTCAGATCTCTATAGGGGTCTTCAAAGATTTGAACGGTGGGATCAGGAAGATCGACCCAGTCTACAGAGATGCCCGCACAAACAACAGATCCGGCACCGACACAGAAGAAACAAGTCAGCACTACGGCCTTTATACGAAAAAACATGCCTAAGTTTCTCCCGATCTTTGGCAATCCAGGTGGAACCAGATACGACATTAATCTAGCGTGTTTTTGTAAACTACACCGTCCTTCATGATTAAACGGATGGTTTCCGGGCTGTCCGGCCTCAGGTCGGCTCCGAACCATTGATCTCCGGTGCCGACGACCGAGAAATCCTCGAGCGGATTTCCGTCGATCAATAAGATATCTGCATAGGCCCCCTCTTCGATCACACCCAATTTCCCAGCTGTGTAGGGATTCATGAAATCACCAGATAACGCGACGACCTCGCCGCCTGTAGAAGTCAGTGTAACCATCGAGGTAAAGGGTCCAAAGAACTCGTTATTGAGATGTTTTTCGTAGGCGATTTGTATGTTGCAAGCCTCAACCGACCCGACGCAATCGGTCTGAAACCCTCGTTTCACCGGGCATTCCTTCATGTTGTCGATGTAACCGGCAAAAGTGGCCGAGGCTGACTTGGCCTTTGCAAGGCTTGAAGGCACGTTTGCAACCGCAGAGATTTCCAGAAGACCCGGGTCAAAAGCCGTTAGGTTCGTGGTGATATAAGCACCTTTTTCGTTCATGACTTCGGCAATTTCGCAATCAAACGAAAACCCGTGTTCAATTGACATTATCCCGGCGTCGCGTGCATTCAGAATTGCTTCTTTTCTGTAAGAGTGTGCCATCACATAGCTGCCATACTCATTCGCGACTTGCACAGCGGCTTTTATTTCTTCAGGGGAGCCGGCCAGCAATTGCCAGGGATCGAATGCCGAGACGACACCGCCGGATTGCATGAACTTCAACTGCGTCGCACCCATGCGGAAGTTGTTGCGGGCGAATTTGTAGACATCATCAACACCGCTAACCTCTTGCGCCATGTTCAGTCGACCCATGTTTGTGCTTGAGCCCGGTGGCGCGGTGAAGTTTGCGAAATCGGCGTGACCACCGCGTGTCCCGATGAACGCGCCGGAAGGATAGTAGCGGGGACCTTCGATCTGTCCCGCGTCTATTGCTCTGCGAAGCCCACCATTCGCCCCTCCGGCGTCCCGCACCGTGGTGAAACCTTGCATAAGGTACATTTCGGCCATCCGGGCGCCATGGATAGCAAAGTCTTCCCAGGTGGTGTTGGCTTCCATTGCCGGCAGTGTCGGCCCCATCAGCATTAGGTGTGCGTGCAATTCAATAAATCCGGGGGTAAGGGTGCGACCGCCGCCGTCAATGATATTGGCGTTTGGGGCATCAATTGTATCTGTTGAAACAGTTTTGATTAGATTGCCTTCGACCAACACGCTGGCATTCTCGATCCTTTGTTCGTTGACGCCATCAAAGACATGCACGTTGGTGAACAAAGTCTGTTCAAGCGCTTCGTCTTGAGCAAGTGCAGATCCGCCCAAAGCCCAAACAGCCAACAGGCTATATGATATACTTTTCATTGCTCTCTCCGCTAGACCGTTTCAGTCAAAAATATTTTTCTTTGAATATGATAGGAGGAGAGACTTTGAGTCAATCTGGCAGACTTGGATGCATTGGCTTTGGATGCAAGTACCAACAAACCGGAGATCTTTTACTTGGCCCTAAGCGGGGCATAAACTTTATCTCCTAGCATAATTACCAAAGTAGTCTGCCAAAATATCAAAGACAATTCGAATTCGCTGTGCGGTATGCAGCTCTGAATGAGTGGCCAACCAAATCGGAAAAGTGAACGGCTCACGTTCGGGCAGCACCCGTTCTATTTCTGGTGCCAGGTTCGCCACATCATCCGACATGACACAAACGCCAAGACCTTGTCGCACCATCTCCCACGAGACGATGCCGCTTGCTGAGGTCATACGAAAGTTTTGGGTTGTTACTGGAACGCCTGCAGGTTGCAGAAAGCCAATCATTGTATTGACATCTGAAAATCCAACAAAGTCCAGTTTGGCGAGCTCCGCCTCGGACTTTGGCCGCCCGACCTGATCCAGATAAGATGGCGCAGCGTAGAAGCTTGCAGTGCCCTGGGCCACCAGCTTGGCAATAAGATCAGGCTGTGTTGGGCGTACGTGCCGAATAGCTATGTCAGCTTCCCTTTGTCGAATGTTTCGGATGTCATTGGCTGCGACCACATCAATTTCCAACAGAGGTGCCGCACGGCGTATTTGTTTTAAAGCGATTGGCAACTGGTAGGCCGACATAACATCTGAGGCCGTAATCCGTACTTGCCCTTCAATGGTTTGGGATTGGCTTGTTGCGGTCAATGAAATTTGGTTTGCGACATCCGCCATTTCCCTTGCGTGGGACAGCAGCTCATTGCCCGTGCTTGTCAACGTTAAAGATTTACCGGACCGCTCAAACAGCTTGACGCCCAGTTCCTGTTCTATGGCGGCGATTTGGCGTCCTATGGTAGGTTGCGTTTGCCCAAGTTCGCGCGCGGCCGCAGAAAATGATCCCTTCTCTGCAGTCACCAGAAATGATCGCACGTGGTTCCAGTCAAAGTTGATAGCCTGCCAATTCATGCATAAATGCATATCATCTCTGCAGTAAGACGCAATTTCTCAATAGATGCGTTTAGGTTAAGCGTGCTGCCATCAAAATCCGAAAGGTTCACCAAAGATGGCTACAATATCCAAAGATGCTGCTTTCTGGAGCAAAATATCGAGGAAATACGCAGCGAGCCCGATTGGAAATATGGACGGGTACCGAAATACACTTGAACGTACCAAATCCCACTTAAAGCCTAGCGATAACGCATTGGAAATGGGTTGTGGCACAGGATCGACAGCGTTGCTTCTTGCTCCACACGTGGCCCATATAACGGCGACCGATATAGCACCGGGAATGATTGAGATCGCGCAAGAAAAGTTGGATCAGGGTGGTCCCGAAAATGTGACGTTTAAAGTGGCGGAAGTACAAGACCATGCACGGGATAATGGATGCTATGACGTTGTTATGGCGCATAATTTGCTTCACCTCCTGCCAGATCTGGACGAAGCACTGACCGTAATATCTAAAATTACCAAAACAGAAGGATTATTCATTTCCAAAACTGTTTGCGCACCTAACAAAACAGGATTGAAGTATGGGTTGATCCGACATCTGGCGATTCCGGTCATGCAGGCCATTGGTAAAGCTCCGTTCGTAAAGTTCGTGTCCGCGAAGGAGCTAGAGCGTAAGATCGAAGATGCAGGTTTCAAAATTCTGGAGACCGGCGATCAAGCCGGGACGATGCTTAGTCGGTATATTATTGCTCGTAAAACCTGAAGTCCCACGAATTTTGGAAAACGGACACTTGGTTCACAATGATTATTCTCCGCCTTGGTGACCACCGGTGAAATAACTGCAGTCCCAGGTGCGGCAAAACCGCTGTTAAGCCAATGACGCCCAGTTTCTCAAGTCGAGGTTTAAATTTTATCTCGGGTTTGCCATCCCAATAGGTTGACGCACGCAAAGACAATCGCAGCAACGCAAACGATAGAAGGGCCGGCAGGTGTGTCGAAGACATAGGCCGATCTCAATCCAATCACAGCCGAGGCCCCTCCGATAACCGCTGCGACAACGGCCATGGCCTCGGGGGATCGGGCTAGGCTCCGTGCTGCGGCTGCAGGGATGATTAACATTGCAGCGATCAGCAACACGCCCACAACCTTAATCGCAACCGCTACGGTTACTGCCAGAGACAACGTCAGAATTAGCTGCTCGCGTTTTGGGTCAAAGCCGCTGGCATAGGCTAGTTCCTCGTTCAGTGTAGCAGTCAAAAGCTCCGACCATCGCCAGGTAATTAAGGCAACGACAAGCGCCGCTCCTCCCCAAATTATCAACAGGTCGGTGCGCGAAACTGCCAAAATGTCGCCAAAGAGGTATGCCATCAAGTCGATGCGCACCCCCGATAAGAAAGATACGGCTACCAGACCAAATGCCAGGGCCGAATGGGCCAAGACCCCCAAAAGCGTATCCATCGCATAGCCGCGGCCACTTAGGACAGTAACTGTCAAAGCCATGATAAGAGCGACCGCAAGGGCGCCTGCAAATATCGACATCTGAAGCGTAAGCGACAACGCGACACCCAGAATTGCAGCGTGTGCTGTTGCGTCGCCAAAATATGCCATCCGGCGCCAGACAACAAAACACCCAAGAGGCGCGGCAGCTAGCGCCACTCCGACACCAGCAAGCGTCGCCCTGGTCATAAAATCATCAAGCATTATTCTGCGGCTTCCTGAGAACTCTTACTGTGATCATGATGGTGGTCATGTTCGTGACGATATAAGGCCAAAGCACCACCCGTTCCGGTGCCAAACAATGCTCTGTATTCCGGTGCCGAAGCGACGACGGCCGGAGAGCCTTCGCAGCAAACATGACCATTCAAACAAATGACCCTGTCCGAGGCACTCATTACGACATGCAGTTCGTGGCTAATCATCAAAACCGCACAACCCGTTTCCTTTCGGACTGCCTCGATCTGCTGGTAAAAAGCGGCAGAGCCACGCTGATCAAGACCCTGAGTTGCCTCATCCAAAAGCAGAATATCCGGTCGATCAATAAGGGCGCGTGCAAGCAGGACTCGTTGGAACTGTCCACCTGACAATCGCGACATCTGGTTGTTCAACAAATCCGGTACGCCAGCCGATTCCAGTGCTTTCACGCAATCCTGACGCGGCACCCGGTTAGTAAGGCGCATAAAACGTTCGACGGTGATAGGCAATGTCGGATCAATATGCAGTTTTTGGGGGACATAACCTATCTTTAGCCCGGGGTTGAGAGTGACGCGTCCTGCCGAAAGCGGGGTGGCGCCAATGATGGCCCGCAAAAGACTTGTTTTGCCTGACCCATTTGGCCCGACTATAGTTACGATCTCTCCAGCCTCGATGGTCATATCCACATGGTGCAAAACAGTATTTTCACCATATTGGACGCTTAGATCTTCCACAGTTACGAGAGCCATTACTGGGCCTTTTCGGTACAGTCAGGGCATATTCCTTCGGCTTCTACGACCGTACGTTCAATCTCAAAGCCCGCTGCCTTTGCTGCGGCACCAAGCACACCCTTTGCTGTGGCCGAGTGCGTTTCAGCGACGGCTTCGCACTTTCTGCAGATCATGAAGGCTGGAGAATGCGAAGTGCCCGGATGTGCGCAAGCGACGAAGGCGTTTAACCTTTCAATCTTATGCACAAATCCATTTTCCACCAAAAAGTCGAGCGCCCGATATGCAACAGGCGGCTGCGACCCAAACCCTTCTTCGCGCAAGCGATCAAGAATTGCGTAGGCGCCAAGCGCTCTGTGTTCTTGCAGCAGCATCTCCAACACTTTACGCCTGACGGGTGTCAGCCGCAAACCTTCGGCGCTGCATCGCGCCTCGGCGTTTTTAAGTCCGGTTTCAACACAGCTCTTGTGGTCATGTTTATGAAATCCAACAAGGCCGCCTTCATCGGCTTGCATGGGGCGTGTCTCACTTGTCATGTTATTCCATATCATATATGCCACTCGTAACGTTATAAAATCACATAGAGGGTCATATGTCCAGAAAGCTCCTTCCCGTTTCAATAACCGCTGCAGTGATGGGTGGAACAGCTATTGCGGAGGTTCCCAACGTGGCGGTGGACATCACGCCGGTGCATTCTTTAGTTGCGCGCGTGATGGAAGGCGTTGGCACACCAGACCTGATTGTGCAACCGGGTGCGTCACCACACGAATACAATCTGCGCCCATCAGAGGCAGCCGCGTTGCAAGAGGCGGACATAGTCTTCTGGATCGGTGAAGATCTGACCCCGTGGATGGAAGGTGCCATTGGAACCCTTGCCGAAGGCGCAACGGTAACGTCTTTACTGGAAACTGACGGCACCGTTTTATTGGAATTCCGCGAGGGGGCGTTGTTCGAAGCACATGACCACGGGCATGATGCTCATGCCGATGAAGAACATGTCGACCACGATGACCACGGCGATGAGCATGCGCACGACGACCACGCCAAAGAAGAAAAACATGGCGACCATGATCACGACGAGCATGCCGAGAAACATGAAGATGGTGATGATCATGCTGAGGGTAAAGATCATGGTCATGAAGATGAACATGCGGAGCACGCGGAGAGTGATGAACATGATCACGACGAGCATGCTGAGCATGAGGACCACGACGATCACCACCATGGCGCGCATGATCCTCATGCCTGGCTATCTCCGGCAAACGCCGGGAATTGGCTAAACGTGATCGCGGCACAACTATCGGCAGCTGACCCGGATAACGCTGGCGCTTACTTCGCGAACGCGGCATCAGCGCGCGAGGAAATGGAGGCGTTGACTGTCGAAGTGGCGGGAATGCTTCAGCCTGTTCAAGGTGGTAGCTTTATCGTGTTCCACGATGCCTATCAGTATTTTGAAGACGAGTTTGGTTTGCCAGCTTCGGGTGCGATTTCCATTGGAGACGCTTCTGACCCGAGTCCGGCTCGTATTGCAGAGATTCAAGCGCGCATTAAAGAAGAAGGTATCACCTGCGTTCTAGCGGAACCGCAGTTCAATCCGGACCTTGTCAAAACGGTGCTTGACGGAACTGAGGCTAGTACAGGTGTCATTGATCCGTTGGGGGCGGAGCTTGAACCCGGAGCCGACTTGTACCCGCAAGTCATTCGTAACATGGCTAAAACCTTGTCCGATTGCTTGTAAGATAAACAGCCAGCCTGTTCGAAAGAAGCGAATGGGCTGGCCCATCACTACTGTTGCCCGCTCTTTTAGATGCAGCCCATCAAAAGATGACGCTAAAAATCTCCTGAGTGCTTCGATAACCATATGAACTCTCGATCTGGGCAGCAGGTCTAAGATGTTTTTGTAAAACCTGAAGATGCAACGGCACTCGAAGAAAAGCCCGAGTGAGCCTATTTGCTTGTACTCAGACGAAACGTCGGGCTTCTGCTGAAACAGACGGTGTACTGTTCCCAGGAACGTCCAACGCGTTTATTCGCCTCTCACAAATTAGACGAGTTACCGCCTAATTCCGGCCACATGAATTGTTTAGAAGAAGGAAACAGTTGACGTTTGACTGAATTTGCTTCGCTGAATCGGCTAGTTGGGGTTCGTATGTTATGACCGGAAGTTTTTCGGCTCGGAGCGCGCAAAAGAACAAAAGGGATTTCCAGACCCCAAAATTGGTGTCGCTGGTTGTCCCTGTTTTTAATGAACAGGATTCCATAGGAAAATTCGTGGAACGCATTCACGAGGTTCTGGATCCGATGGCGCCGGCGACAGACTATCAAATAGTTTTTGTAAATGACGGTAGCCAGGATGCTACTGAATTTGCAATTCGAAGCCTGATGAAAAATGACGCGCACATCGCTTTGCTTAACCTTTCTCGTAATTTTGGCAAGGATTCAGCGTTGTGCGCAGGGTTGGAGCACGCAGTTGGGGACGCCGTAATTCCGATGGATGTGGATCTTCAGGATGCGCCGGAAGTAATCCCCGAAATGATAGTGAAATGGCGCGAAGGTACACAGATAGTGAATGCTCGACGAGTGGACCGGTCGAAAGACAGCTGGATCAAACAGAGGTCGGCTGCCGCCTTTTACAAAGTTTTCAATTCTCTGGCCGAAAGACCGATTCCAGCCAATGTAGGCGACTACAGATTGCTCGACCGTCAGGTCGTGGATGTTGTTCGGGAAATCGGTGAAAAATCACGATTCAACAAATCCATCTTTAGTTGGGTCGGGTTCGACACTGCAGAAGTGACGTTTCAGCGCCCAGAACGTATCGCGGGAAGATCAAGCTGGTCTTACTGGAAACTATGGAACTTTGCGTTGGACGGGATTTTCACGAGCTCTACGGTCCCTCTTCGGGTCTGGAGCTATGTAGGTACGATTTTGTCACTCGCTTCGTTTGGCTACGCGGCCTTTATTCTTTTCTACACTCTGTTTTTGGGGGCAGATACGCCGGGTTACGCGTCGACGGTCATTTTGATCCTCTTGTTTGGCGGGCTAAACCTGTTGGCGGTGGGTATCATTGGTGAATATGTAGGCCGGATTTTCAACGAAGTTCGGGATCGTCCAATTTACATCGTGCGATCAGCGCATGGACTGAAATCGGAGAAGTGACGTGGAACGCGGAACTTACGACCGAATGGGTCGAAATGAAGACGTGCATTGGTGGTTTGCCGGACGTCGAGACGTGATACGGGCCACCATTGATCGTTTGATCTCATTGCCAAAAAACGCGCGCATTCTGGAAGCGGGATGTGGAACGGGTGGCAACCTAGAAATGTTGATGGGCTTGGGCGAACTCGACGCATTCGAGTACGACGCGGAGGCACGTGCAATTGCCGCGGAAAAGAGCTGTCTGGAAATAGCATACGGAGCGCTGCCAAATGACATCCCGAACCAAGCTAAAAAATATGACCTGATCGCATTGTTCGACGTGCTGGAACACATTGAAGATGACAGGGCCACTCTTGAAGGTTTATCGGGCCATTTAGCAGGTGATGCACGACTGTTTGTTACGGTTCCCGCCTTGCCTTGGATGTGGTCAAGTCACGATGAGATGCACCATCACTTCCGCCGCTACACAAAAAAGTCGCTGAAAGAGGTTTCTGAGAAAGCAGGTTTAGAAGTTGAGTATTCTTTTTACTTCAATAGCCTGCTGTTTCCGATCGCCGTTGGCCTTCGCCGTTTTAAAGCTTTGTTCCATAAAGAAACAGCTGATGACGCAATGCCGTCTGATTGGGTAAACAAAATACTATATAGAGTTTTCTCGACTGAGAGGCATTTTGTTGGGCGTTTTCATGCGCCTATTGGTCTATCAGTTTGCGCCATTCTCAAACAAAAACAGGCCGGATAATGATCGCCCAACTAACGCGATTTGCCAGCGTCGGTTTGTTTGCCACGCTATTGCATGTTCTAGTCGCCATGCTCGTGCGCAATTTGCTTAGTCTGGATGTCCAAGCGTCAAATTTCGCGGGATTTCTGGCCGCGGTTTCTGTTTCCTATTTTGGCCATGCAGAGATGACATTTAAGGCAACGGGAAGCCATCAACAGCAAATGGTTCGTTTTGGGCTACTAGCTGTTTTGGGTTTGCTACTAAGTAGCGGTATCACCTATGTAATTTGTGGAGTGATGGATACCAGTTTTGTTGTTGCTATGGCGATCGTTGCCGTCGTTGTGCCGAGTGTAACTTTTCTTGTATCGAAATATTGGGTGTTTGCAGGTGACCAATCCAAAGTGGTTTACAAGGACTGGATCGGCGTCCTGTTCGCAATCGCGTTCGCGGGTCTTTACTTTGCCGTGTACAAGGACCGCCCCATCAATCACGATACAGCTTGGTATTTGGTAGCCACACGAAACTGGCTTTCTGGTGCTCAGCTGTATGTCGATATCGTCGAGGTTAACCCACCGCTTAACTTTTATCTGACGGTTCCTGTTGTTTTTCTGGCTGAATGGTTGAGCATGTCCGAGACAAACGCGCAGTATTTGACGTTGTCGATCTTGATGGCATTTAGCCTTGTTTGGGTATGGAACCTATTGCAACAGTACTCTGAGTTGGACTGGGGTCGGCAGTTCCTGATGTTGATCGCTGCAGCGGTTGCTATGGCTGTCCCAGCTGTTTCTTCAAGCGGCCAACGTGAACATCTCATGGTTATTTTCACTATGCCTTATCTTTTTGGGCACATAGTGATGCAGGGAGCAGGAACTGGCAAAGAGAGTGTCGGCCGCGCTGCTTTTGCCGCAATCGGCATTTGTATCAAGCCACACTTTGTTTTGATCCCGATCGCGCTCACGATAACTGAGATGTTTCTGAAGCGATCACTAAAGCCCGTGGTTTCAGCGTCAAACGTCACATTGTTCGCAATTGGGGGGGTATATCTGGTAGCGGCCGCAACATTGCATCCCGAGTATTTCACCGAAATTTTGCCAATTGCGACATCTGTTTACGGGGCCTATCGATTTAACGATGCAACGGTAATTCGCCTTGTTGTGCCTGCCATTCCACTGCTATTTCTGGCGGCCTCAGTTTTGGCTGTGCTTTACGGTCGGGGTCGTATGGCGGCACTGCCTTTCGCGGCAGTTTTAGCTGGATGCGTAATATACTTTGTTCAGTGGACCGGCTTTGGGTATCAGGCTGTTCCGATCCACGCCTTTGCCATTGTCGGGTTTATGTGGTTGATTTTGCAAGCTCGGCTCAATTGGCTACTTGCCTCTGTGTCGGCTTTGGGTCTGGTCGCCTGTGTGTCGCTCGCGTTCCAAAAAGGGTTTAATCGCAACGATTTAACAGAGAGTTTTTTGTCGATATTGAGGGCAGAAACGCCCGAACCACGGATAATGGTGTTCTCTTCTTCGCTGGCTCCGTCTTTTCCGTTGGTGTTAGAAGCTGATGCAGTTTGGACAAGTCGCTATCCCGCGTTGTGGCTCGTACCGGGTGCAGCGAACGGGTTGCGTGTGGAAAACTGCGAAGCGAACTCTGAGCGCTGCGCCAAGTTGAATAAAATCCAGAGTAGAACCCGCACCGAAATTGTTGATGATTTTGTCGGAAATTCCCCAAATTTTCTGGTGTTCGACAACACTCCACCCTTTGTATTTCAACCGTTCAACTTCATTGAGTTTCTCGAAAAAGATCAGCGTTTTACTGAAGCGATGAACCGCTACGTGGTGATAGAGCAGGATTCCAGATTCACGTTTTGGGGACTTCGCTGAGACCGCAATCATAGTCGCAAAGAGCGGTCTGAGCATATAGCCATTCACATTTTGGGTCTGCATGTGTTGAAATCACTGCGGAAAGACTAATCAGGCGAAAGGGCTGACATGCAAAACCATGGATATGCATCGGGCAGGTTGAACTTACCGTTTGTTGGTATTTCGACATTTGCGAAATCCGCCTATGTCCAAGATTGGGATCAGATTGAGGCTGACGTTTGCGTTTTGGGTGCACCTTTTGATTTTGGGACACAGTGGCGGGCAGGGGCCCGGTTTGGTCCCCGCGCGGTTCGCGAGGCATCAACCCTGTTCAGCTTCGGTCATGCCGGCGCGTATGACCATGAAGATGATCTGACTTATTTGGATAGCTCGGTGCGCATTGTCGACTTAGGAGATGCGGACATCATTCACACCAAAACTGATGAAAGCCATAACAACATTGCCTTTGGCGTGCGCAAAATTTTGGAAGCAGGTGCTTTGCCATTGGTCATTGGCGGTGACCACTCGATCAATATTCCGTGCATATCCGCATTCGCGGATGATTGCGCGGAAAATGGTCCGATCCATATTGTTCAATTTGATGCGCACCTGGACTTTGTCGACGAACGTCACGGAGTCACGAATGGCCACGGCAATCCGATGCGGCGTGCGATCGAAAAAGACTATGTGTCAGGGATGACTCAATTAGGTATCAGGAACGTCTCTTCAACCGCGAAAGAGGGGTATCAGGACGCACGCTCAAGGGGATCGGATATCTTGTCCGTCCGTCAAGTTCGTGAGCTGGGAACTAAGGCTGTTTTGGAACGTATCCCTTCTGGTGTGCGCTATTATGTTACCATCGACATTGATGCTTTCTGTCCTTCAATTGCTGCGGGCACAGGCACGCCAAGCCATGGTGGATTCCTGTATTACGATGTGCTCGAGATTTTGCAGGGTCTGGCAGGGCGTGGTGATGTTGTTGGGATCGACCTAGTGGAAGTGGCGCCAGCCTACGACCCAACTGAAAGCACCCAGATATTGGCAGCTCAGTTATTACTGAACTTCTTGGGCTTTATTTTTCACGAACGTGCACAACGTGGATAGTCGGCCATGGTGTGAGACTGAGGCCGGGAACATAATGCGTCCACAGACGTCAACTTTAGTCACTTATTTGATTGAAACTGTGTGCTAAAAAATTTGAAAAAAATACATCTGGAACCCGAGCGGTGATGAACTGCCGGGGCAAAGTGCCCCGGCAGGTAATTTTATGCGTCAATAATGTTATGCTTTGGGCCATAAGGGAACCCGGTGATGTTCTCAGCTCCACTCTCACCTACGACCAGAATATCGTGTTCCCGATAGCCGCCTGCGCCGGGCTGTCCTTCGGGAATCCATAGCATCGGTTCGATTGAGACCACCATGCCTGGTTCTAGTACGGTGTCTATATCTTCGCGTAGTTCCAAACCAGCCTCTCGACCGTAGTAGTGGCTGAGAACACCGAAAGAGTGGCCGTAGCCGAAAGACCTGTACTTGAGCAATCCTTGATCGGCGAAGAAACGGTTGATCTCTGCAGTAATACCTGAACATGTGGCGCCAGGCTTGATAAGGCTAAGGCCCAAATCGTGCGCGGCGACGTTGGCTTGCCACAACCGCAGGCTATCTGGATCGGGTTCCCCCAGGAAAAGAGTTCGTTCAAGCGCGGTGTAATATCCCGAAATCATCGGAAAGGTGTTCAAAGACAGGATATCACCCTTTTGCAAGGAACGTTTGGTGACCGGGTTATGTGCTCCATCTGTGTTCAATCCTGATTGAAACCAAACCCAAGTGTCACGGTATTCAGCGTGAGGGTAAGCGCGGGCGATCTCAGATTCCATGGCGTCACGACCGGCCATTGCAACTTCGATCTCGGTCGCGCCTTCGCGTATCGCCGCGTGTACGGCTGCACCGCCAATGTCCGCCGTTCGTGCTCCGCCCTTAATCAGCTCGATCTCTTCGGCGGATTTGACCATTCGAGCGGCCATTGTGTCAGGTGCAACATTGATCAGCTCTGGATCACCGAGCATTTGCAGCGCCGTATCTCTGGCGGCAAGAGTCATGTGGTCGCTTTCAATTCCAACGCGTTTTGCATTGCCAATCAAATTGGCCACAGCGCGCCAATAATTATCCCGTTTCCAATCGGTGTAGATTACGTTGTCTTCGACAGAGCGTCGCCATGGCTGGCCAGCGTCGATGTTGGCCGAAACTGTCGTGCAACTGTCTTGCGTAACAACACATCCATAAGGGCGGCCGAACGCACAATAGAGGAAGCCCGAGTAGTAAGCGATGTTTTGCATCGAAGTCAGCAAAACCACTGGGATGTCCCGTTCGGCCATGATCGCTCGTAGCTTCGCGAGGCGGCGTGCATATTCTTGTTTGCTGAACGGTAGTGGGGCTTTGTCGCCATTATGGCAAGTGAAAAACTCTGGGCGATTTGAAGTGTCGGACATATTTGGCCTCTCTCATTTGCCGGGTATGCAATCCCCGGCCACATG
>NZ_JBXWRL010000056.1:0-34483 GCF_059612885.1 Ruegeria sp. YKSD179
CAGGGCCAGCGGTCAGACGCACCGCGCAAACAGGCCGGACACAAGACCGCTTCTGACCACACACCCCTCACAAAAATGTCTTGCTTTGCAGGAGCCATCCACACAGGACAATGCGGCCGCTCAATGGTCGCCGGTGCAACGACCGCTTTCTTTCGAACGCAATCTTGGCCTTCTTTCCAACATAGATTGTCCAGACGGCGACTTCCCACAAAATTGTACCGTGCCTCAGCGACCCGCTACAGCGGCCTGATAAGCGTCAAGCTCAGTGATCAGCTCAGTACCTGTAGGCGCGCCGTTTCTGGCGCAAAATTCAGACCACACCGCTCCGTAGGGCAGGTCCTTGAGTTCCTCTGTCACAACAAACCGGCTTGTGAAATCCAGCGCGTCCTCCGCTGCTCGCAAGCGATCCCAGGGCTTCAGAAGCGCCTGCAGAAGCGCCTTTTGCATGTTGCGCGTGCCAATCACCCAAGCGGCCGTGCGGCTGATCGTAGCGTCGAAGAAATCAAGCCCGATATGGGTTTTGCCCAACAGGTCGCCACTGACCAGTTCATGTGCCATCGCCAGTATGTCATCGTTCAGCATGATCACATGGTCGCTGTCCCAACGCATAGGGCGCGACACGTGCAGCAGAAGCTCATCCAGAGACAGGGCCACGGCGCTCAGTTTGTCGGCGATATTCTCGGTCGGGTGGAAGTGCCCCATGTCGAGGCACAGCAGTGTGTTGTTGCGGATCGCATAGCCCATGTAGAACTCATGGCTGCCCACCGTGCAGGCCTCGACCCCGATGCCGAAAAGCTTGGATTCGACCGCATCCAGCATATCCGATTTCGCCTCGGCCAGCATGGTGTCGAGCGAGACCTCAAGCCGGGCCCGTGCCGCCATACGGTCGATGGGAAGGTCCTTGAACCCATCCGGAACCCAAATGTTGTTGATGCAGGGTGAACCAAGCTCGGCTCCCATCTGCGCCGCGATGTCCCTCGTGCGTTTCCCATGTTCGATCCAAAAGTCCCTGATGCCCTTGTCGGGGTGCGCCAACGTCAGGTTGTCGTCGGCCTTTTTATGGGCAAAGAAGGTCGGGTTGAAATCCAGCCCGATGCCGGTGTCCTTGGCCCAGTCGACCCATGGCACGAAATGTCGGTACTCGATCTCATCCCGGTCCGGGGTATCGTCTGTGTCCATGTACATCGCGTGCAGGTTCAACCGATGTGACCCGGGGATTTTTGCATAGGCAAACTCAAGATCCGCCCGCAGTTCGTCCGGGTTGCGGGCCCGGCCCGGATGGTTTCCGGTTGCCTGAATGCCCCCGCCCGAGGTGCCGGTTTGGTTTTCGAACCCGACCACGTCGTCGCCTTGCCAACAGTGAACGGAAATCGGGATGTCCCTCAGAGCCTTGATCGCAGCTTCAGTGTCGACGCCCCAGTCAGCGAATTGCGCTTTGGCGCTCTCATAGCTCATGGACCGTCTCCCTATCGCGTGAAGGCCTGAACGTTGCCCGCATCAACGTTCAGAATGTTGCCCGTGGATTTGGCCGAGGTCTCGGCGGCGAAGAAATAACAGGCCTCGGCGATATCTTCCGGAAGGACTGAGCGTTTAAGCATGGATCGGTTGCGGTACATCTCTTCCAGCCCCTCCTTGTCCGTGCCGTAGGTCGAAGCCCGCTGATCCAGCCAATCGCCTTCCCAGATCTTGGAACCCCGCAACACCGCATCCGGGTTCACAACGTTGACCCTGATCCCGGCCTCAGCACCTTCCAGCGCAAGGCAACGGGCCAAGTGGATTTCCGAGGCCTTCGCCGTGCAATATGCCGAGGCATTGGGCGAGGCGGCAAGCCCGTTTTTCGAGGCTACGAAAACGATAGATCCGCCCATGTCCTGCACCCGCATGATCTTGAAAGTCTCCCGGCTGACGAGGAAATACCCCGTGGACAAGATGTCCATGTTCTTGTTCCAAAGGTCGAGGGTTGTTTCCTCAACCGGGGCAGAGGATGCGATCCCGGCGTTCGAGACAAGGATGTCGATGCCGCCAAATTCGACGGATGTTTCAACCAACGCGCGGGCCACGGCATTTTCATCCGTGACGTCCATCAGGACGGCGCTCACGACGTCCTTGCCGAACTGCTGGGTCAGGACCCCTTCCGTCGCGGTGAGGCTGTCGGGATTGATGTCGGCCAGCATGACACAGGCGCCCTCGGACAGGTAACGTTCTGCCGTTGCCGACCCTATGCCACCGGCGCCGCCGGTAACCAGCGCGACGCGACCAGCCAGCGATTTTGGTTTCGGCATGCGCTGCAACTTGGCTTCTTCCAACAGCCAGTATTCAATGTCGAAAGCTTCCTGCTCCGGCAGGCCGCAGTATTCGCTGACGGCACTTGCCCCGCGCATAACATTGATCGCGTTGACGTAGAATTCGCCGGAAATGCGGGCCGTGCCCTTGTCCTTAGCAAAGGTGATCATGCCGACCCCGGGGATCAGGTAGACAACCGCGTTAGGGTCCCTAAGTGCAGGCGAGTTATCGTGTTTGCAACGGTTGTAGTAGGCCGTGTAGTCCTCACGATAGGCCGCGATTTGCGCGGGCAGGCCTTCAAGCACTGCGTCGATGTTGTTCTGGGCCGGGTCGAAGCCGACGACCAAAGGCCGGATCTTGGTGCGCAGGAAATGGTCGGGGCAGGACGTGCCAAGGGCCGCCAGCGTCTCCATCTCCTTAGAATTCACGAACTCTAGCACCGAGTCGCTGTCGTTGAAATGCCCGACCATGTGCTGGTTGCCACTGACAAAGCCACGTATCGCGGGCATCAGCCGGGCCGCAACGGCCCGCCGACCTTCCATGGCGAGGCTTTCGTGGACCGCTCCGCCAAAGGCCGGAACATCGGCGGTCTTTTTGGCCAACCACTTGGTCGCGACGTTGATCACGTCAATGGTGCAGTCGTAGCAGTCTTTCGCCATGTCAGCCCATGTGAACAATCCGTGACTTTCAAGGACAACGCCATCGGCATCCGGATTTTCAAGGCAGAACTTTTCAAGCCACAGGCCCAGTTCATACCCCGGCCGTTTCCACGGCAGCCAACCGATCCGGTCACCGAAAATTTCTTGGGTCAGCTCCTTCGAATTCTTCGACGCTGCGATCGCAATAATCGCGTCGGCGTGGACGTGATCGACATGTTTGCGCGGCACATAGGCGTGCAAGGGCGTGTCAATCGAGGCCGCGCGCGGGTTCAGTTTGAAGGTGCAGTGGGGCAGATAGCCGACCATTTCATCTTCAAACTCTACCCCGCGATAAAGCCCCTTCAGCGCGTTCAGCTTGTCCATGTAAAGCGTGGAGAAGCCGTCAAGCTTCATGGACCCGATGTCACCGCCGGAACCTTTGACCCAGAGAACCTCGACCTCTTTGCCGGAAAGTGGGTCGGTTTCCATGACCTTCGCAGAGGTATTGCCGCCGCCATAGTTCGTGACGCGCTTATCCGAACCCAGCGTGTTGGAGCGATAGAGAAGCAGTTCCGATTCGGACATGCCACCTGCCACGGCGTCATCCCAGCGGTTCTCAAGAAACTGATTTTCGATGGATTTCAATGTTCTGCCCTCCTCACGGATGCAGCGGTCGGTACTGCATCATCGCGTTTAGGCTTAGTAGAGTGCGTCGCTATGTCAATCAAAAACAATCACAAACAATCATTCTGCAATGCAGAACGATTGAAAGTGATCGAAAATGATTGACAGCTGCAACGAATCTGCGCAGCGTGGAGTGAAAGGGAGGTGGCTTTGCACGAAAAAGAACGCCATAGGATCATCATTTCAGCGGTGCAGGATCGCCCCGTCGTGACGGTTGGAGACCTGTGCACCCTGACCGGCGTGTCCGAAGCCACCATCCGACGCGACATTTCAACACTTCACATGAAACAGAAGGTACGCCGTGTAAGAGGCGGCGCTGAGGCCATAACGCCACCGCAGTTCGCTGGGCTGGCGGGCCGTCCGTTCGTCGTCAACGAAACCATGAATATCGCTGAGAAGCAGGCGATTGCCCGCGCGGCGGTTGAGATGTGTAGCGAAGGTGACAGCATCATCATAAACGGGGGCACAACGACCTTTCAGATGGTGCATCCGCTGGCCAGCCGCAGGATGCAGGTCTTTACCAATTCGTTCCCGATTGCCGAGCACCTGCTGAAGCATTCGAAGAACACGATCATGTTGTCAGGCGGCGCGATCTACCGGGAACAGAACATAATCCTGTCGCCCTTTGATAACGACGTGACCCGCAACTTCTATGCAAAGCGCATGTTCATGGGAGCGCAGGGGCTGGGACCCATCGGTCTGATGGAGGCCGATCCCCTTCTGATCCAGGCAGAACAGAAACTGATCGGACAGGCGGATGAGCTTGTCGTTCTGGTCGACAGTTCGAAATTCGCGCAGCGCTCCAGCCTGGTGCTTTGTCAGTTGGACCGGATCACGACCGTGATCACCGACGAAGGAATTCCTGACAAGGCGGCGGCCATGCTTGAGGCTGCCGATGTGAATCTGATCGTTACCCAGTCGGGCAGCGTTCAAGAAAACGAGGTGGCCTCTTGACCGCCTCTGGAACCCGAGACCCAAAGATGACTTTCTGGGAGGAACTATCATGAAACGTCGTACTTTCACATCACTTGTCGCAGGGATGAGCCTTGCCGCCAGCATGTTTGGCACCACGGCGATGGCGCAGGACAACATGCGCATCGCTCTGGTCGTAAAGGCGCTTGGTATCGGCTTCTTTGAAGCAGCCGCCGATGGCGCTGAAGAGGCCGCAGGAGAGCTAGGCAATGTCGAGATCATCTACACCGGCCCGACCGACACCACCGCGGAAGGTCAGATCGAGGTCATCAACTCCCTGATCGCGCAGGGTGTCGACGCCATCGCGATTTCGGCAAACGACCCTGATGCACTTGTGCCGGCGCTGAAACGCGCGATGGACCGCGGTATCACCGTGATTTCCTGGGACTCGGGTGTGGCTGAAGGCGGACGCCAGATGCACCTGAACCCATCCTCGACCCCGCTGATCGGCAACACGATCATCAAGCTTGCCGCGGATCACATGCCGGATGGTGGTGAAGTTGCGATCCTCTCGGCGTCGGCCACGGCAACCAACCAGAACGCCTGGATCGAGGCCGCGAAAGAGGTTCTTCCGAACTATGACGGCGTCGATCTGGTGGCCACCGTCTATGGCGACGACCTCAGTGACAAATCCTACCGTGAAGCACAGGGCCTCATGGCATCCTACCCTAACCTCAAGGCGATCATCGCGCCAACGACCGTTGGTATCCTGGCGTCCTGCCAGGCGGTGACCGACGCAGGCAAGATCGGTGAGATCAACGTGACTGGTCTGGGCCTCCCGTCCGAGATGGCAGGCTGTGTTGATAGCGGTGCAACCAAGAGCTTCGCGATCTGGAACCCGATTGACCTTGGCTACTCGGCCACCATGCTGGCGCATGCAATCGCCAACGGTGCTGAAACCGGTGCCGGTGCCGAAATCCCGATGGGCCGCATGGGCTCGGTGACGCTGGATGACACCGGCTCGGCAGCCATGGCTGATCCGTTCACCTACGACAGCTCGAACATCGAACAGTTCAAGTCGATCTTCTAATCTGAACGACGTGTCGGGGCGTGGGCGATGACCCGCGCCCCGACACCCTACTCTGCCCACATCCAGAAACACTGTCTATGAAGTTGGAATTGAGACCAGACGTGTCGAACGCCGCCGCCCCTACACCGCTTCTGAGCCTGTCCGGCGTGACCAAGACATTTCCCGGCGTGCGGGCCCTGTCAGATGTTTCGCTGAACCTCTACCCGGGCAAGGTCACGGCACTGGTGGGCGAAAACGGTGCTGGCAAGTCCACCGTGGTGAAGGTTCTGACGGGCATTTATCAACCCGACGAGGGAGACATCCGGATCGATGGCGAGGCTCTCAGTTTCCCGACACCGCAATCCGCCGAAACCGCTGGCGTGACCGCCATCCATCAGGAAACCGTACTTTTCGACGAACTGACGGTGGCGGAAAACATCTTTCTCGGCCATGCGCCAAAGGGGCGATTTGGCCTGATCGACAAACCCGCCATGGCGACCCGCGCGCGAGAGATTCTGGATGAAATCGGGGCCAAGATTGATCCGGGCGCTACGCTCAAGGACCTAGGAACCGCGAACAAGCACCTGGTTGCCATTTCCCGGGCGCTGTCCATCGACGCGCGCGTTGTGATCATGGACGAACCGACAGCAGCCCTCAGCCAGAAGGAAATCGAAGAGCTTTACGAACTTGTCGAAAGCCTGAAGGCGCAAGGCAAGGCGATCCTCTTCATCAGCCACAAGTTTGACGAGATCTTCCGCATCGCCGATTTCTACACCGTCTATCGCGACGGCCAGATGGTCGGCGAAGGGGCGATTGTAGATGTCAGTGAGCCGGAACTGGTCAAGCTTATGGTGGGCCGCGACGTAAGCCAGATTTTCCCCGAACGCGACCACAACGTCGGCCACGATATCCTCGAAGTCGCGGGGTACGACCACCCGACCGAATTCGCGGACATCGGTTTCACGCTCAGGCGCGGCGAAATCCTCGGGTTCTACGGGCTGGTCGGCGCAGGTCGGTCCGAATTCATGCAGGCCCTTTTCGGGATCACCCGCCCCTCGGGCGGAACCGTGAGGATCGACGGGGCACCGGTTTCGATTGCATCGCCCGCCGACGCGGTTGCAAGTGGCATCGTCTATGTCCCGGAGGACCGGGGCAAACAAGGCACAATCGGCGCGCTGCCGATTTTTCAGAACGTGACGCTACCGTCACTCGCTCGCACCTCGCGCAAGGGGTTCATCAAGCTGGCCGAGGAATTCAAGCTGGCACGGGAGTATACCGAACGTCTCGACCTGCGCGCCGCTTCGCTGGACACCGATGTCGGCAACCTGTCGGGTGGCAACCAGCAGAAGGTCGTGATCGCCAAATGGCTCGCCACTCAGCCCAAGGTCATCATCCTGGACGAACCCACCAAGGGCATCGACATCGGGTCCAAGGCCGCCGTGCATGAATTCATGGCGGAGCTTGCCGCGCAAGGGCTCGCCGTCATCATGGTCAGTTCCGAAATCCCCGAGATCGTGGGCATGTCGGATCGAGTGATCGTCATGCGTGAGGGGCGCATCGTGGCGGAACTGACCCGTGACCAGATCACGCCCGAAACGCTTGTCAGCCACGCCGCAGGAATCAGGGAGGCCGCGCAATGAAACGTATCCTCGCCTCCCGCGAACTTTTGCTGCTGGTCGCCATCGCATTGGTGCTTGGCATCATCTCAAGCCGCTTCCCGGCGTTCATCACGCTGTCGAACCTGGCTTCCGTCTTCAACGACACCTCGCCGCTTATCCTGCTAGCCATCGGCCAGATGATCGTGATCTTGACAAAGTGCATCGACCTCTCGGTCGCCGCCAACATCGCGCTGACCGGCATGGTCGTGTCCCTGATCAATATCTCGGCACCCGGTCTGCCGATTATCGTAACGCTGGTCGTGGCCACCGGGTTCGGGGCGTGCCTTGGAATGTTCAACGGTATCCTTGTGTGGAAACTGTACATCCCGCCTATCGTGGTGACGCTTGGCACCATGACCATCTTCCGGGGAACCATCTTCCTTCTGACCGAGGGCAAATGGGTCAACAGCCACGAGATGAGCGACTCTTTCAAGGCATTCCCGCGCACCGAGCTTCTTGGTCTTCCGGTGCTAAGCTGGTTTGCCATCGCGGCAGTGATCCTGTTCACCATCGTCATGACCCGCACCACCCTGGGCCGCGCCTTCTACGCTGCCGGGGGCAACCCCCATGCGGCGACCTATGCCGGGATCAACGTGGGCCGGACTCAGTTCTGGGCCTTCACGATCTCTGGCGCGCTGGCCGGTCTGACCGGCTACCTCTGGGTCTCTCGCTTCGCGGTTGCTTATGTCGATGTTGCCGGGGGGTTTGAATTGACCGTCGTGGCGGCCTGCGTCATCGGCGGCGTGTCGATCATGGGTGGCATCGGCTCGGTCCTCGGCGCGCTGCTGGGCGCGCTGTTCCTCGGCATCATTGCCAATGCCCTGCCGGTCGTGAACATCTCTCCCTTCTGGCAAATGGCCATCTCGGGCGGCGCGATCATCATCGCGGTTGTTCTGAACGCCCAGGCCAACCGGACGAAGGGCCGCATCATCCTTAAACGCGCGGAGCACGCGACATGACCACGACGACACGCTCGATCCCCGATCGCCTGCGCTCGCCGCTGGAGCGGAACCTTAAAAGCTGGGAAAGTCTGCTGATGCTGGTCGCAATCGGCATCTTCATCGCCAACAGCTTCGCCTCACCTTATTTCCTGAACGCCTGGAACCTCTCCGACGCGACCTTCAACTTCACCGAAAAGGCGATGATCGCCTTTGCCATGGCCCTGCTTATCATCTCTGGCGAAATCGACCTCAGCGTCGCCGCGATCATCGCACTGGCCTCGACAGCCATGGGCGCCGCCGTGCAGGCGGGTGTCGGGACAGAGGGGCTGGTCCTGATTGGTCTGGCCGTCGGTCTGGCCTGTGGGGCGGTCAACGGTTTCCTCGTCACCGGCCTTGGCCTGCCATCCATCGTCGTCACCATCGGCACGATGAGCCTTTTTCGCGGGATCAGTTTCATCGTGTTGGGCGATCAGGTTTACAAGGGCTATCCAGCCGATTTCGCCTTCTTCGGTCAGGGCTATGTCTGGTGGGTGATTTCGTTCGAATTCGTCCTCTTCGCCATCATTGCGGTGATCTACGCGGTCATCCTGCACATGACCAATTTCGGCCGCGCGGTCTATGCCATCGGAAACAATGCCACCGGGGCGCTGTTTTCGGGCATTCGGGTGGGCCGGGTGAAGTTCACCCTTTTCCTGCTGACGGGCCTGATGTCCGGGGTCGCCGCCGTCTGCCTGACATCCCGCCTCGGCTCGACCCGACCCTCGATCGCCTTCGGGTGGGAACTTGAGATCGTGACCATGGTCGTCCTTGGCGGGGTCAACATCCTCGGCGGCTCCGGCTCCATCCCCGGCGTTGTGATCGCGGCCTTTGTTATGGGGCTTGTGACTTTCGGACTTGGCTTGCTGAACGTACCCGGTATCGTGATGTCGATTGTTATCGGGGCGCTACTGATCTCGGTCATCGCGCTGCCCCGGCTCTGGTCGATGTGGAGGGGCTGACATGGAAAAATACGCCTTCAAGATGAAGCTCAACCCGGGCTGCAAGGATGAATACGAAAAGCGCCACGATGCGATCTGGCCAGAGCTTTCCACGCTGCTGAAAGACGCAGGCGTGTCCGACTATTCGATCCATCTGGACGAAGAAACGAACATTCTTTTTGGCGTCCTCTGGCGCACCGACGACCACAAAATGGATGCCTTGCCCGGCCACGAGATCATGCAGCGATGGTGGGCGCATATGGCGGACATCATGGAAACCAAGCCCGACAACGAGCCCGTGGCGGTGCCGCTGACGCCCGTCTTCCACATGCCATGACGCCCCGGCACGTCGCCGTCATCGACATTGGCAAGACCAACGCCAAGCTTGTGCTGGTCGATGCGACTGATATGTCCGAAGTGGAGGTGCTGACCCGGCCTAACATGGTTCTCGCCGCTCCACCCTATCCGCACTTCGATGTTGAGGCGATCTGGCGCTTCCTTCTGGACGGGTTGGAGCAGTTTCAGAAGGAGCACGGCGTAGATGCCATTTCCATCACGACCCACGGGGCGTCTTGCGCCCTGATCGCGCCAAACGGCGCGCTTGCTACCCCGATCCTCGACTATGAGCACACAGGCCCTGAAGATCTGGCCGCGGCCTACGACGCCATACGCCCACCCTTTGAGGAAACCGGATCGCCAAGGTTGCCGATGGGTTTGAACCTGGGCGCGCAGTTGCATTGGCAATTTGAGCAGGACCCCGCGCTTCGCGAACGCACCGCCACCATTCTCACCTATCCCCAGTACTGGGGGCTTCGCCTGACAGGCGTGCCGGCCAGCGACGTGTCGTCCCTTGGTTGTCACACGGATCTGTGGAATCCGTCCAAGGCGCATTATTCTTCGTTGGTCGAACGGTTGGGCATATCTGAAATAATGGCGCCCGCGCGCAAATCTGCGGAGGTTCTCGGACCCGTGTTGCCGCAGGTCGCATCGCAAACCGGCCTGCGCTTTGACACGCCGGTGCACTGCGGCATCCACGATTCAAACGCATCACTTTTGCCTCATATACTGACCCGAACCGGGCCGTTTTCCGTCGTTTCGACCGGTACATGGGTCATTGCCATGACCATCGGCGGCGAAGAAGTAACCCTGGACCCTTCGCGTGACGCGCTTTTTAACGTCAACGCACTGGGTGCCCCGGTACCCTCCGCCCGTTTCATGGGGGGACGCGAGTTCGAGTTGGCGGTGAACGGTCAAACCACCGAATGTGCCGAGCAATTCCTTGACTTGGTCGCGAAAGACGGCCCCATGCTCTTGCCCGCAATGGTCTCGGACAGCGGACCGTTTCAGGGACAAGAACATAGCTGGATGGGGTCAGAGCCCTTGCCCGGAACCCAGGAACGCGCGGCGGCGGTAAGTTTTTACCTCGGGTTGATGACCGCGGAATGCCTGTCGCTGACCGGACACAAGGGCCGCATTATCGTCGAAGGTCCATTTGCCAGGAACAAAGGCTTCGTCACTATGCTCGCCGCGGCGACAAACTGCAGGGTCGACGCGACCGCCACCGCAACAGGGACGAGTCAGGGAGCCGCCCTCTTGGCGACAGGTGCACTCCCCGAGCGCGCGGCCTTCGACGTCGAAACCTATTTTCACAAAACCTACGTGAGCTACCAACGTTACGCGAACAGTTGGCACAGAGCCGCAAAAGCAGACTTGGAACGACGCCCATAGGATACCCTAACGACCTGCACGGAACTCCGATAGCAGACATTGGGGACCAGCGTGAAACTGAACGGAATGGGCTCAGCGCCGCCATCTGAGCATTTTTGTCGGATGACAGCTTAGGAACGGATAGCGGTCATTGTTGGTGGTCATTCCGAGAAATTTCGCCTGAAGGTCTGCATTGAACGGAAGCGGACGTTCGCTGAAATCTGCTGAACGGCAGAGTTGCGGACATTGCCGACTTTCAAATTGGTGCATTGAGTGTCCGCTGTTTACATGTTGGCCGCAATATTCAGTTCGGTTACCGATGTCGGCGCTTTGCAGCGACACACACGCCACTAGGCCAGATCGTATTCCACGCTTTTTACTCCGACATCGCCCATATGGCGGGCGACCTGCTGTGCCAAGGTCTGTTTGCACAAATGCGCAATTGCTTCCGGCATCCTTTGTAGTTCCTCTTTTCTGGCAACGACCGTCAACGTGCGCGACAAGCCAGAGATCGGAAGCTCGAGCAATCGAAGGTTCATCTTTTCAACCAATCCATCGATCAACAGTGTCGGGGTCAGGAGGCTGAACCCCTGACCCGCTGAAACACATGAGGTGACCATGCTGGAGCGGTCCGCCTGAATAACCTTTCCGGGTTCGAACCGTAGCCGGCGCAGATGTTGAGCGATCTGGCGACCTGCATTGGTCGTATCGCCAAATCGCACGAGCGGTAGCTGCGTCTGGATCGCTTCTAGGCTGTCGGTTGGACCGTCATAAGTTCCGGGGAGGACCAAAAGGTACCTTTCTGTCAGAACGTTATGACGCTCCAACCCGTCCATGTCCAGAAATGGGTTTGAAGTGATCGCCAGATCCGCCTGCTTGGTCCGCAGCAAATGCTCGTGATTTCCGCTTTGTCCGGCGTGCAGAGTGATGTCTTCGACGTTGAACACTCGCTGGGCAAGATCGATCAACGACGGCGTGAGCGTCGTCGCAATGGAGGCCTGTATGCCCACCCGGAGCAGGGTCATGGACTTCTGACCGACATGCCGCAATTCAGTTTCCGTGTCAGACAGCGCATCCAAAATCTTCTGCGCCTTGCCGTGCAGGCGCGCACCGGCGTAGGTCATCCGAGATGGGCGCGTGCTGCGATCGAGCAGCACAGCGCCGAACGTCTTCTCCAACGCCGTGATGTGCTGGGATGCAGCGGGTTGCGATAGACCCAGCAGTTTCGCACCGGCGCGCATCTGGCCAGTCTCCGCAACGGCAACGAAGACTTCGAGTGAGCGCATCAGGCTTGGCGAAAGCTTGCGGCGATCCAACATGTATCATCCTTAGTATAATTTTTTGTAATACTGTTGGGTTTTTCTTGGGTTCTGTCAATCGCTGCGGCAGCATGCTGTCATGACACGCACCCGCTCTTCTCGCCGTCGGAAAACTGCTGGTACGCGCGCGGCGTCCGAGGCCCACGCGCCGTTCATTCAGCGCAAGCTTTCGTCGTTCAATGTGCTCAGTGAAGCCGGGCTGGAGCAGATCGAGGCCAATGCGGATACCATCCTTGCTGAAACGGGTATGGAGTTTCAGGATGATCCCGTGATCCTGCAGATTTTTGCCGAGGCTGGCTGTGATGTGGACGGGACGCGCGTTCGTTTTGCTCCCGGGTTTTGCCGCAAGACAATCACCGCAACCGCGCCCGCTCAGTTCATCCAATATGCTCGTAATCCAGCCAACAATGTGCAGCTTGGTGGAGATGCCAGTGTACTCTGCCCCGCTTGGGGGCCACCCTTCGTGCATGATCTGGACCAGGGGCGCCGTTATGCCTCGCATGAGGATTTCATCAATCTGATCAAGCTGCACCACACTCTGCCGTGGCTGCACCACTCGGGCGGCGTGGTCTGCGAGCCGGTCGATTTGCCGGCCAACAAGCGCCATCTCGACATGCTCTATGGCCACATCCGCTACTCGGACCGCGCTTTCATGGGCGCCTTTATCGGGGCCGAGAGGGCCGGACATGCGATCGACATGGCGCGGATCGTGTTCGGTGAGGCCTTCGTGGCCAAAAATGCCGTGCTCTATTGCGTGTCAAACACCAACGCGCCCTTGGTGATGGACAGCCACATGTCCGGTGCGCTGAAGACCTATGCCCAGGCCGGACAACCGGTCGCCTGCACGCCATGGGTTCTGACCGGGGCAATGTCGCCATCAACGGTGGCGGGCACCTTGGCGCAGGTGCTGGCCGAAACCATGGCGACCATGACTCTGACCCAGCTGGTGAAACCCGGTGCGCCTTGCATGATGGGCAGTTTCGCCTCAACCATGTCGATGAAATCGGGCGCGCCCACTTTCGGCACGCCTGAGGCCGGGCTGATGGTTCTTGCTGCCGGTCAACTGGCGCGCAGGCTAGGGGTGCCGCTGCACACGGTCGGCACACTCAGTGCATCGAAAGTTCCAGACGCGCAGAGCCAACAGGAAGCTGCCTGGGGCTTGATGATGTCGATGCTTGCGGGCGCCAACCTAATCAACCACGCGACGGGATGGCTAGAGGGCGGATTGGTGGCCTCGTTCGAGAAAACCATTCTGGATCATGATCTTTGCGGCAAGATAGGGCGGTTCTTTAACGGCATCGACATGAGTGAGAACGCCCAGGCGATGGACGCTATCGCCGCGACCGGGCCGGGGCAGCATTTCCTTGGCTCCGAGCATACGCAGGCCAATTTCATGACCGCGCTGTTCCGGCCGTGGACGCCGGATGACAACTCATACGAGCAATGGTATGCAGCGGGTGAAAAGGATGCTGCCGTACGGGCCAATGCCATCTGGAAAGAGCAGTTGGCAGGGTACGAAGACCCCGGCCTGGACCCTGGTATTGACGCGGCGCTGCTGGACTACATCGCAGCCCGCAAGGCCGAGAAACCGGACCAGGATTATTTTTGATGGGCCTGGGTTTCTGCAATCTCACGCATATGCACATAGAACGGTCGGTGATGCGCTGCATGGTCGGTGAAAGGCGCACCAAGCGCATCCAGTTCTTCCTGAAACGCCGTGACTTCGGGGGCCTTGATGGCACCGCTTTGCAGCACCTCGGAATGCCAGCTTTGAACCGATTGCCACCCGTCAGGCACCGTGTCGTCCCAAGTAAAAGCGTGCTCCAGAAACTCCAACCCGACATGCGCCCAGTAACGGCGCAGCGTCGCCTGCGGGGCGCGGCGCAACTGGTCCGCGGTGATCACCAAAGGGTCATGGCCCATCTCGACCAGCGCCGAAAAAAGCCGGTATTGGGCTTCGTGCCCCAACTCCAATCGCGTAAACTCAGGGTCACGCCTGGCATAGGACAGTGCCGCTTCGACGGGGTCACGCAGCAGGAAGGCATGGGTCATCTGGCCGGCAAACGCCGTGTCGCGCGACAGAATATCAACCACGTAATACGCCATGTCCTTGAAGAACACCGAACCACTTTGGGCCGTTTTCAGAATCATCGCGCGGATGTCGTCATAGGTGGCAGGGTGCCCGGGTTCAGGCGAAAACCCCGGAAACAGCCGGTCCGTGGTCGTCAGATAATGGTGGTACATGAAAGGTTCGTGCAGAACCGAAAGATCACCACGTTCGCGCATGATGCGTTCAAAGGCTGTCGAAACCGAGCGGGGGTGGCACCAGAGGGCGTGAATTGTCATGCGGTCAACCTAAAGCGGCCTGGAAAGCTGCGTCAATGGAGCGCCGGATGAGCCGCGTCCTGATCATCGGCGGCGGAGCGATTGGCCTGAGTGTTGCCTATCATCTGGCAAAGCGCGGGGCGGATGACGTCACCGTGCTCGAGCGAAATCAACTGACCTCGGGCACGTCCTGGCATGCGGCCGGGATCGTTGGACCGCTGCGCGCGACCCCGAACATGACCCGGCTGGCCATAGCCGCGCTTGAGGTCTTTCCCGCGCTTGAGGCCGAGACCGGCCTGTCGACGGGCTATCGCCGGACTGGAGGTTACTGGTTGGCGCGGGTGCCGGAACGATTGGACGAACTGCACCGGATTGCGGATTTGGGCCAGACGCAGGGCCTGACCCCCCGTGTGATCGCGCCTGCCGACGTGCCACTGCCTTTGTGTGATCTGACCAGCCACTCCGGGGCGCTCTATGTTCCTGAGGACGCAAATGTGAACCCGGTTGATCTGTGCATGGCCTATGCCAAGGCTGCGCGTGATCGCGGCGTGATCATTCGCGAAAACACGCCCCTGCAGGCCTTGCGCAAGACAGGTGGGCGCATCGTTGGGGTCAGCCTGAGCGACGGGTCCGAACTGGACGCCGACCAAGTGGTGATAGCAACCGGCGCATGGTCGCGCGAACTGGCCGCCGGAGTGGACGTAGTGCTTCCTCTGCAAGCCGTTGAACATATGTATGTGGTGACCGAACCGATCCCGGACCTGCCGGGCCCGTTTCCGGTGATCCGCGATCTGGATCGCGGCATCTATATCAAGGGTGACGCAGGCAAGCTGGTGATCGGCGGGTTTGAGCCGAATGCCAAATGCTGGAACGCCTACGGCCCGGAAGGCGACAGGCCCTTCCTGGAAATGGCCGAAGATTGGGACCAGTTCGCCCCCTTCATGGAGGCCGCGCTGGACCTGTGCCCGAGCCTAGAAACCGTAGGCATACAGCATTTCATGAATGGCCCCGAAAGCTTTACAGCGGACACGCGCCCCCTGGTCGGGGAGACCGCTGTCGACGGGCTCTTCGTCGCGGCTGGAATGAACTCGGTCGGGGTGATGTCCTCGGCCGGGATCGGGCGCGCATTGGCGGATTGGATGGTTGATGGTCACCCCCCAATGGACATGTGGGAGGTCGATGTCGCCCGCGTTGACCCGGCCACCGCCACGCCTGATCACATGGCTGATCGCATGAAAGAGGCGGTGGCCGACCTGTTCAACCTGCATTGGCCCTACAAACAGCCCACAGCCGGGCGTGGGTTACGCAGCACGGCCCTGCACGCGTGCTGGGCGAAATCCGGGGCGCATTTTGGCCTGACCGCCGGATGGGAGCGCGGGCTCTACTATGGCCCTGCGCAGCCCTACTCGGTCGGGGATCAGGGCTGGTGGCCGCTGGCCTGCTACGAGGCTGCTTTCATGGATCAAGGCACCGCTTTGATCGATCTCACCCCCTTTACCAAGGTGGACATCAGCGGTCCCGACGCGTTGGCGGGCTTGAACCGGTTGACCACCGCGCAGATGGATGTGCCCCTTGGGCGCGCGGTCTACACGCAGCTTCTGAACGCACGCGGCGGGATCGAGATGGATTTGACGATCACACGCACGGGGACCGGGACCTTCCATCTAACATCCGGTGCCGCCACCCGCGCCCGCGATCTGGCGTTTCTGCAACGCCATCTGACCGGAAACGTGACCATTGAAGATGAAACCGAAGCCTTCTGCACCATCGGCGTCATGGGGGCGGGCAGCCGGGCCTTGTTACAAGGACTGGGCGACCTGCCTGAGATGGCCTATGGCCATGCTGCCGAAGCCATGATCGCGGGTATTCCCTGTCGCGCCACCCGCGTCAGCTTTGTCGGAGAGCTGGGTTGGGAACTGGCCATCGCCAATGCCCTCGCGCCCGGGCTGTTCAATGCATTACGGGATGCAGGCGCAACCCCGCTGGGACATTACGCGCTGGACGGCTGCCGCCTGGAAAAAGGGTTCAAACACTGGGGGCATGAACTTGGCCCCGAGGTGACACCGCTCGAGGCGGGGTTGGGTTTCACCATTGACTGGTCAAAGGACTTCACCGGCAAGGTCGCGCTGGAACGGCAAAAGGCGAATGGTGTAAGCCAGCGTCTGGTGCTGATGCAGGTAGAAGGCCCCGCGTTGATGCTGCATGACGAACCGGTTTTCGAAGACGGCAGGTTTGTCGGGCTAACGACATCGGGTGGGCGTGGGCCGCGCACAGGGTTGAACCTGTGCTTTACTGTGGTCTCTGTCCAGCCGTGCGAGCGTCTGGTCCAGACCTGCGAGCGAGAATTCACAATTAGGGTCGCCGGCCGGGATTATGCGGCAACACCGCTGCGCCGCCCGCCCTTTGACCCCTCAGGCGAAAGGATGCGCGCATGACTAAGGCGCAGGTCACAATCATCGGCGGCGGCGCTATGGGCGTGTCGCTGTTGTATCATCTGGTCAAGGCCGGGTGGTCGGATGTGTTGCTGGTAGAGAAAAACGACCTGACCCACGGCTCAACCTGGCATGCGGCCGGCCTCTGCACGCATTTTGCCCATAACCCGACGATACAGGAATTGCGCGCCACGTCCGTGCGGCTCTACCGGGATATCCTGCCCCGGGAAACCGGGCGCGATTGCGGGTTCCACCGCTCCGGCGCGATGCGGATCACCCGCAACCCCGACCGGATGGACGAGTTTCGCCACGTGGCGGGGCTGTCGGAGTTTACCGGCTACCCCTTAGAGATTCTGACGCCTGAACGCATCGCCGAGCTTCACCCGCTGGCAAGGCTCGACGGACTGCTGGGCGGCATCTACGAACCAAACGATGGCCATGTGGACCCGACGATGGCGACCCATGCCATGGCCGAGGTCGCCCGACTCGGCGGTGCGCGCATCCTGCGCAATTGCCCGGTCATAGAGATTGAACACGCGTCGGATCACTGGCGGATCGAGACCGAGAAGGAGACCATTGAGACCATGCATGTGGTCAATGCCGCGGGCACATGGGGCTGGGAGATCGGCCATATGATGGGGCTTAACATCCCATCGGTTCCGGTGCTTCACCAGTATCTGGTCACCGATACCATAGGTGCGGTTGCGGACCGGATCGCACAGGGCCTGAGCGAACTGCCGATCATCCGCGACCCGGAAGAAAGCTGGTACGTGCGCCAGGAACGCGACGGTTTGATCCTCGGGCCCTATGAAAAGAACGCCAAGGTCTGGTCTGTGGATGGCGTCCCACCCGAATTCGGTGCGGATTTGTTGCCGCCCGATCTGGAAAGCGTCGAGCACATCATCATGGCCGCGATGGCGCGCATTCCCGCGCTGGAAACCGGCGGTGTGAAATCGGTGATCAATGGGCCGATCACATTCACGCCCGATGCCAATCCGCTGATCGGGCCGGCGCACGGGTTGGAAAATGCCTGGCTGCTGACCGGGTCCTCCATGGGCGTGATGGAAGGCGGCGGCGCCGGTTGGTTCCTGGCGCACTGGATGACACATGGCGCCCCGCCGATGGATGCGCTGGCCGTGGACAGCCGGCGCTTTGGCGCCTGGGCGGATCGCGATTATCGCGTGGCCAAGGCCATCGAGTGTTTTGGGTTGCAATTCGGCGTGCATTATCCGCACGAAGAACGCCCCGCCGGGCGCGGTTTGCGCCTGTCGCCGCTGCACGACCTGATGATCAAGCGCGGGGCCGTGATGGGTGCGGCCTATGGCTGGGAGCGGCCTAACTGGTTTGGGGACACGCCCGGAACTGAGGCCATCGAGACCTTCCGCCGCGCGAACTGGTTCGAACCCGTGGCGCAAGAGGTCGCCGCCGCGCATAACCGCGTCGCTATGGCCGATCTGTCAGTGTTCTCGAAGTTCGACATCTCCGGCCCTGATGTCGCGCCGTTTCTTGAGGCATTGGGGGCAAATCGTGGACCCGCGCCGGGCCGCATTGGCCTGACCCATGCGCTGACGCCTGCGGGCGGGGTGTTGTCTGAATTCACCGTCACCCGTTTGGCTGAGGATCTTGCGTATCTGACAAGCGCCGCAGCGGCAGAGCAGATCGACTTTGATCTGCTGATGCGGGTTGCGGTAGGATTTGATATCACCGTCCGCAACGTGACTGAAGCCTTTGCCGTTGTCGGTGTCATGGGTCCCAAATCCCCAAACGTTCTGCCCGAACTGAACCATATGCCGTGGCTCACGGCGCAGGAGGTCCAGCTTGCCGGTCTGCCGGTGCGCGCCTTGCGGGTCTCGTACCTGGGCGAATGCGGTTGGGAGCTGCATGTGGCGAGGGACCATGCGGTCACGCTGTTCACCACGCTTGAACAGCTTGCCAAGCCGCATGGGCTGGGCTTTTACGGGGCCTATGCCGCCAATTCCATGCGACTGGAAAAGGGCTATCGCGGCTGGGGCAGTGACCTGACGACCGAACGCAGCCCGCTTGAGGCCGGGCTGACACCTTTTGTCCGTAAAGACCTGCGCGACGGGCTGGCACGCGATAACGCGTGGGACATGGCGCTGCTCGAAATCGAAGACGGCCAGGTTGATCCGTTCTATGTGCACACTGTCTGGCAGGATGGCGTGCCGGTGGGGATCGTCACGTCCGGCGCTTATGGGCACCGCACCGGCAAGGTGCTGGCCCTGGCCTATCTGCGTGACCGAAACGCTCGCGTTGGGCTGACAGTCTCGATCCTCGGGCAACATCGCACCGCGACCGTGCTGCCCGTTGTCCCGTTTGATCCCGAAAACACACGTCTGAAAACCGGAGGTTCCAAATGACCGATCATCCGCTCCACACCGATTGGGACTTTTCCAACACAGCCGCCCGGCGAGACCAGTTCTATGCCGCCTCGCTGACCCGGTTCACGCCTTTCCGCGAGCCGATTGTATTCAGGAAAGGCCAGGGGCAATATCTGTGGGACACGGATGGTCGGAAATACACCGACCTCTTGGGCATGAATGTCTGCATCTCGGTTGGGCACTCGCATCCGCGTGTGGTGGCGGAAGCCACCGCCCAGGCGCAGGAACTGACCCATTGCACGACGATGTTCTATCATCCGACCCCCGCCCAACTGGCCGAAGAACTGGCCGCGACCATGCCCAAGGGCCACGATTGGGTAGTACATCTGACCAATTCCGGGTCCGAGGCGGTGGACCTCGCCATGACCATGGCGCGCACCTATACCGGCAACCTCGACCTCTTGGCCCTACGCACCGCATATCATGGGCCAACGGCGGCGGCCCAGTCGATCACCGGTATTGCGGGGTGGCGGCACCCGGGCATGCCCGGCAACGTGGCCTTTTTGCCTGAACCGAATCAGTATCGCGGCATCTTTGGTCCCGGCACGCAGCCGTACCTGGAAGAAATAGACCGCACCATCGCCACCGCCACGTCCGGCAAAGTGGCGGGCATCTTTGTCGAAAGCGTGCAGGGTTATGGCGGGATCATAGAAATGCCCCCCGGTTACATGTCCGGCGCGGCGGATCGCGTACGCGCGGCGGGCGGGTTATACATCGCGGACGAGGTGCAGTCGGGCCTTGGCCGCACAGGCGAGAATTTCTGGGGGTTCGAGGCAGACGGTGTTGTCCCCGATATCGTTGTCATGGCAAAGGGATTGGGTAACGGATTTCCCATCGGCGCGGTGGTGGCCAGGAAACATATTGCCGAGCCAATGGCCGAGAAGTTCATGTTCCACACCTATGGCGCCAACCCGACATCAGCGGCGGCGGCCCGGGCGGTGCTGGCGGTGATGCGCGACGAAGGGTTGCAGGAAAACGCCCGTACTGTAGGCGCAGCCCTTCTGGAGCGATTGCAACATCTGAAAGACAAGCACGCAGCGATTGGTGATGTTCGTGGCAAAGGCCTGATGCTCGCCTTGGAATTCGTCAAGGATCGAGACAGTAAAACACCCGACAAGGACATGACCACCGAGGTGTTCGAGGCCTGTCGCGCGCAAGGGATCATCCTGTCGAAATCCGGCCCGTTCCAGCAATGCCTACGCATGGTGCCGCCTCTCTGCCTGTCGGGGGACGATGTGAACCAGGTGGCAAACAGTCTCGATCAGGCGCTCGAAGCGGCCTCTGTTACTGCGAAGGGGTAGAAGCCGAGATTGCGGTTGCGGAACTTCGCTCAATGTTCAGTCTTTATGTCACCCTTTGGTCGCGTCCAGACTAACCCTTCCGGCATGGCGACCTCCCTCTCACGAACTTCGATCACCGGAAGCTCAAAGACTTCCCACAAACCAGTTTGGATCAGTCGCCCAGGCAGATCATCCTGATGCAGCCGCTGAGCCACGACTGCCACCCGCGCTTCTTTGCGTTGGTCCAGCCGCATCAAGGCACTGCCACTGAACCACTCCCAAACTTTTTCCAGATGAGTTTGGGAAAACACATCCTCAGCCTTACTGGGGTCGTCAACGATAGAGAGCTTGCGCGTAAGTACCGTCTCCGGGTGGCGTCTCCGCGCGTTGGAACACGGCGCAAGCTCCTTGAATGAATGAAAAAAAACCGGAACCCACATCAATGTCTTACGATGAATTGGGTGTGTGGACGGCATCGAAGCTGCCTATCTCGCGCTCTGCCGTAAAGGCCTCAAAGGCCATAAACCGTCGCTGCTCGAAGCCATCCGGATCATGTTGGAAGTCGGCCCAGCCGTTCAAGCAAAAGAGGAAGAGCAGAAGAATATGCGGCAGGAAATCCTCGAAAGACTGGAGCGAATGGGAGTAAAGATCCCCGAAGACTCCAAAATGCGCGAATAATGCCATTCTGAACTGGACTTTCCGCCCGACAGGAGCGTCACTGCTCCCACGCCCGGTTGGACCTCGGGCGCATCTCGGTACCAGGGCCGGCACCCCGCTGGCTCGCAAAACCGAGGAACTAAAATGTCCAAATCCAAATCAGCACGACCGCGCGAGACCAAGTCCGCAATCTTGCGCAAACTACTGAGCCGCAAGGCCGGCGCGGAACTTGTTACTCTGCAATCCGCAACCGGCTGGCAGCCACACTCGGTCAGAGCGGCGTTAAGCGGGCTCAGGAAGGCCGGGTACGGCATTGATCGCGCGGAGCCAGCCAAGGCCGGGAATGGCGCCGTCTACCGCATCACCAGCGGCCCGGAGAGCCCCCGGTGAAGCTCTCCGTGGCCGAGATCGAAACCATGGACCGGGCGGCGCTGATCGCCGCCTGGGACGAGTTTTTCGGCACACCTGTCCCAAAACGTCTCAGCAGCCCCTTTCTGCGCCGATACCTCGCCTTCGAGATGCAAGCCCAAGAACGCGACGGCTTACCCAAGGATTTTGTTGGGAAGCTGCAGAAGGCGGCCCGCGAGGACCGGAACACCAGCAGCGCCGCGCTCAAACCCGGCGGACGCCTTGTCCGAGAATGGAACGGCGTGACCCATGTGGTTGATGTTGTCGAGGGTGGGTTCATTTGGAAGGATCAGCGCTACGCCTCGCTGTCGCCGATCGCCCGCGCCATCACCGGGGCCCGATGGTCCGGGCCCCGCTTCTTCGGTCTGAAGCGGGCGGGCTGACCGTGAGCAAGCCGCGAATCCGCTGCGCCATATACACCCGCAAATCCTCCGACGAAGGGCTCGACCAGGACTTCAACTCGCTGGACGCGCAAGCTGAGGCCTGTGCCGCCTACATCGCCAGCCAGCGGCATGAGGGCTGGGTTGCGGGCAAGGACCGGTACGATGACGGCGGCATATCTGGCGGCACGCTCGACCGGCCCGGCCTTCAGCGCCTGCTAGCAGACATCGACGCGGGGCTCGTTCAGATGGTTGTGGTCTACAAGATTGATCGTCTGACCCGATCCCTTGCCGACTTTGCCAAGCTGGTCGAGCGCTTCGATGCCGCGGGCTGTTCCTTCGTCTCGGTCACCCAGGCCTTCAACACCGCCTCGTCCATGGGCCGACTGACCCTCAACGTGCTCTTGTCCTTTGCCCAGTTCGAGCGCGAGGTCACGGCCGAGCGGATCCGGGACAAGATCGCGGCCTCGAAGAAAAAAGGCCTCTGGATGGGTGGCGTGCCGCCGCTCGGCTACGATCCGCATCCTGATCCAAAAACCCGCGGCCTCGTCGTCAACGCCGAAGAAGCGGAAACAGTGCGGACGCTCTTCGGCCTCTACGATGACCTCGGATGCCTGAACGCTGTTATGCGCCGGGCCAATGCCTTGGGCCTGCGTTCCAAGCTGCACCGTTTCAAGTCTGGACGAATCCAGGGCGGCAATCGGTTCTCACGCGGCCAGATTTATGCGGCTCTGCGCAACCCGATCTACATCGGCAAGATCCGCCACAAGACCCAGGTATGGGATGGGCAGCACGAGCCGATTGTCTGCGAGGCGATTTGGGAACGGGTACAGGAAAAGCTAGCGGCTGCCAGTGCACGGCCAAGGGGGCGAAAGTCTGCTGCCCGGCAACTCGGTGCTAGGTCTATTTCGCCGCTCACCGGAAAACTCCGCGATGAAACTGGAGATCGACTGACCCCGACACACACCCGGCGTAATGGACGGCAGATCCGCTACTATGTCTCGAACCGGCTGGTCTCTGGCGAAACGGACCAGCGAGGCTGGCGCCTGCCCGCGCCGACCCTGGAGCAGGCCGTGGCGAACGCCATTGCACGGCATATCGGAAAGCTGGCCCATGACCATCGAATTTACGCAAGACCCGATCTGAAGCGCAACGATGCCATCAAAGCAAAAGCACGACGACTCGCCAGTCGGCTCTCAGAGGGCGCGCCGGATAATATGCAGAAGATCTTGGACGATGGGCAGATCACGAAGAACGGCATTGTCTTGCGGCTGAATGCGGATGGTCTAGCCGAGGCGTTGGAAATGCAACCCAATGAGTTGGACCGCGCGGTTCGGACGATTGAGGCCACCTTCGAACTGCGCAGGCGGGGTGTCGAAGGAAAGATCGTCATCGGCGACCGCGAGCCTCAACCAGATCGTACGCTCCTTCGCGCTCTTTCCCGCGCGCATGTCTGGGCAGCCGAATTGCGCGACGGCAGGCCCCTCGGAGATATCGCCGAGGCGACGGGACATGCAGAATCCTACATTCGCACCCGATCGCAGCTGGCGTTCCTGTCGCCCGCGATCCAGAGCGCAATCCTCGAGGGGCGCCAGCCGACAAACCTGACCCTCGAACGGATCATCCGAAAACCACTGCCATTGGACTGGGATGCCCAGGCCCGATTGTACGGCTTCGAAAGCGGGCAGTGAAATCCCTAATCTAGACGTGGCGCTCCCTGTTCCTCCGGAAAATTTCCCTGATAATCGCGAAAATGTTCCCTGTTATTTTGCGCAGGGAATTCTTGTGCAACGCACTGATAACATGCGCAGATTCAGGGCGCAAAATCACCAAAACGCCCCAAATCTGAAGATTTTCCCTGTTAATGCCCTGTTAGCAGGGAAATTTGACCCTAACCGAAGCGCGTGATGGTGCCGACAGAGACACTGCGCCGAAGTCGGGCCAGCTCACGGGATTACGGTCGTCTCTCTGGCAGATTGCATAGCCCAAGCGCCCGGGAAAACGGGAGAAAACAGGGAAAGAAAGAGTGCGCTGACAGAGATAGGGGTGGGTGGCGGTGCTGTCAGACGAATTCGAACTCGTCTCTGTTAGGCCAGTGAGGCTGTCCTTTATCCCGCGCCAAGTTCGCGCCACTCGGCAAGAGCGGCGGTGCGTGTCAGCTTGAAGGTGTCTCGGCTGGCGAGCGATCTTTCCTGGTTGAAGTGGTTATAGACAGAGGAATGGACGGAGGCGAATTTCTGCAAACTTCGCATGCGCCTGAAACGCTGCATGGCGCGTTCTCGTCGTCGGAACGGCAGATGAGAATTCTCAACGCGGTTGTTGAGCCATCTGCCCGTCATTTGCTTTTCCAACGCACCTATTTCTTTGAGCGCTGCCTTGTAGGATGCGAAGCGATCTGTGACTACTTCTTCAGCTTTGCCGTGCCGCTTCATTAATTTCCTGAGGAATTTCAGCGCTGCAGCTTTGTTTCGGCGTTTGGTGACAACGGCTTCCAGCACCTCGCCTTCGTGATCAACAGCTCGCCACAGATAATGTCGCTTGCCATTTACCTTCACAAAAACCTGGTCGACATGCCACTTCCATTTCGAGAACGCGCGCAGTTGCTGAACTCGCTTTCGCCTTATCTCAGCAGCAAACATCGGGCCAAACCGGTTCCACCAATATCGGACAGTTTCATGGCTGACGTCGATGCCTCGCTCATGCAGCAGATCTTCGACATTCCGAAGCGAGAGTGGAAACCGAATATACAGCATCACCGCAAGACGGATGATCTCGGGACTGGTTTTGAAGTATTTGAACGAAGCAGGTTTGGTCATTCCCGCACGCTACGCAACCACCCTGCCCCGCTCAAGCGAAGTTCTTCTTACAAGACCCCACCAACAATCTGATCGGATCACAGTTCGTTCGCTTCCCGAATACAGGACATGGTGCAACCTTGTTTTCGCAATGCGCACGAGATGTCGCAGCTGCATTCTTTGACCAGCCGAGCGAGCAGGTGAAAACTGCCTGCAGGGTAGACCTCGTCCCAACATATTTATTGCCAGAGGATAGACTTCCGTAAGAGACGAGTATTTGGGAAACAAAGCAGCGGATATTTGGTTAAAATGCCATTCTAACTCGCCGTTGGATGAAACAGGAACTGCCCGAATCGGCCCGATCACGCAGGATAATCACGATGATCAAAAAAACTAGATTTAAGCTTTGAGGGGAAGCTATCGTTGTTCGACCGCACATACCCCTGATTGTCTTACTTAATGGAAGGAGATTGTCTTGAATAGGATCTTCGCATTGGCATTGGCCTGCATCATTCCAATTCCGGCAGCCAGTGCGGCCGACGTCACCTCACGCGACGGTGGGCCTTCGCAGTCCGACATGCTAGCGCGCACGAACTCTGGTGCGCCTGATGGTGCAGCGTTTTTTCGCCCAGTACTGGACGGTGTTCTGTATCGTGGTGGTTTCTCCGGAGGTGACAAGGCGCGCACTGGATTGTCGTCTTCTCAACGCCAGTCGCTTTGTTCCGAAGGCTTTTCCCGCGGCTTCTATGCTGATTTCGGCAAGAACACTGAGTACGGAACGACCTCCTGCGGGTCGGGCAGCTTCGACTATCAGTCTGCGCGCTCTTCGCGTCCGGGGAATGTGATGAAGGCTGTTCATGACGTCATCAAAGGCAATGACGGGCCCGTCTACGTCCATTGCATGTGGGGCGTACACTCTTCGGGTGCGCTCTCGGCGATGGCACTGGTTCAGTTCTGCGGTTGGTCGGAGGATCGAGCCAAGGGCTATTGGAATGATGCGCGGAATGGAGCGCCTTGTTCGGGTGGCTGCGACGCGTGGATTGACGGCAAGTTCGAGCGCTTCAGTGTCGATCCGGCACTTCGGATCACAGACGCCGAACGCGCCGCGATCTGCCCAGATTAATGGAAGGACTACACCCAAAATGATCCGAGCTACGATTTCGCTCGTCGCGATACTCGCCGCCGCTCCCTCCTTCGCGACTGATGCGATCCGCGGCGAGGCAGCCACTTTTACGAGCCCCAACGGTGTGGTGGAGCGCTGCGTCAGGATCGCGCCGATCCCGGGCGGCGAATACTCCGACGGCGATCTGAAGGACGAAGCGGCGTTCTGCGCGATTGACCTCTACGCTACTGCCGTCGGGCTGTGCCCAAAGACGTGGAGCACGAGCCCCGGCATGATGGTTTATGACATCTCGAGTGGACCGTATGCGAGCGACCGCGCTGCCTTCGAACGCAACGCGTGCAAGGAGGGCAAGTCGGCCAAGGATCTCGCCGAAGACGACCTCGCCAAGTTCAAGGTGACGATGAATGCGGAAGGCACCAGCGGAACCTACTCCGCTTCACCGCTCCTTTACTATCATTTCTCGCGCTACTTCGATATGGATGTGAGGGTTCCTGTGACCGTCTGGCGGTCGATGGACGTGGCGATGCACAATTCCGAGGTGGCGAGGCCCGGCCTCGCGATTTCGGGCCATAATCGCTCTGCGCGGATGAATCATGCGGGATGGAAGCACCTCGTCAACGCCGAGGCGAACCCGGCCTCCTACAGCCCCACAGGCGACATCTTCACCAAGGACCGCACACAGATATACGGCATCCTGACGTCAAGCCCGGGCCATCGGTACGGATCCGAGCTCAACGGAACGCGGAAGTCTGGCTGGGGCAAGGGCCAGAACATGGACTTCCAGGAGACGCCGGCGTTCCTGGCGCTGCGCGAAGACGCGCCGCTGATCGAGGCGATCGATACCGGGCTCGCCAAAGCCCGCCGTGACGGCCAGATCAGCCGCGATCTCGGGCCCGACATACCCAGTGAGCAGATGGCCTACTGGACGCGCGAGATTTCCGAGATTGTGCTTCTCGACTTCATCTTCAGCCAGCAGGACCGGGTGGGTAACATCGACTTCACGCCCTACTATTACTGGATCGAAAAAGGCGATCTAGAGCACAAGAAGGCAAAGCATCATGAACCGGGTGATGGCGACGTGCCGGCGGGCGCGATGCTTCTCAGGCGCACCAACCTCAACGACAACGATGCGGGGGCGCGCGTGGCCTACGCGAACTTCGCTAAAACGACGCAGATGCTAGAAAAGCTCAGGCACTTCGACGGCAAGGTCTACAAACGCCTCGTGGCGCTCGATCGTGATCTGCAATCGCAGGGGCCAATCTACCAGTGGCTTTCGACAAGCCTTGGGTTAAAGGACAGAGAGGTCACTCAGGTCGTCAACAACACAGAACTCGCAACCGGCATCCTTCAGGAAGGCTGCAGAGCGGGGCGGTTACGGTTCGATCTGAACCCAAAGGAGTTCTTCCTTACTGGCGACGTCGTGCCTGATGAGATCAATTGTGATCCGGAATAACCTCGCGATTGGCCTTTTGCTTTGGGCGCTGGCCAGTGTTCAGGCGGCAGCGGAGGCCGTTCGGATCGTGGTGATCTCGGATCTGAACGGAAGCTATGGCTCGGTAAAATACGATGCGCGCGTCGACAAGGCGATTAAGCGGATAATCGAGATTGATCCCGATCTGGTGATTTCGACGGGCGATATGGTCGCGGGACAACGAATTCCCAATTTGTCAGACAAACAGGTCAGGGAGATGTGGAAGGCGTTTCACAAGGCCGTATCAGATCCTTTAGCGGCTGCCGGAATTCCATTTGCGGTCACGCCTGGAAACCATGATGCCTCCGCCTACCGTGGGTTCGAGCGTGAAAGAAAAATATACGCAGAGGAATGGACACCGAGAAAGCCAGACGTCGACTTCCTGGTTTCGGATGACTATCCGTTTTTCTACGCGTTTGAGATGCAGGGCGTAACGTTTGCGTCTTTGGATGCTACGACCCTAGGGCCGCTATCCGGCGATCAGCAGGACCGACTTGTGGAACTGGGTGCAAATGGAGACCCGATTGTCACTTTCAGTCATCTCCCACTTTGGCCCTTCGCGATCCAGCGTGAACGCGAAATCATAGGTGACCCAACACTTGAAAAAATTTACCTGGAAAGCGGTGTCGTTCTGCATCTGTCAGGCCACCATCACACTTTCTACCCAGGCTGGAAAGATGGTGTGGCTTATGTCTCCCAAGCTTGTTTGGGAGGTGGCCCGCGACGGCTTATTGGTAACAATGCCAAATCGCCACACAGCTTCACTCATGTTACGTTCCAACCAAATGGAGAGTTTGGGATAGCAGTATATCGAGGGCCCGAGTTCGAAAGGTCGGTAAATTTCAAGTCGCTTCCGAAAGAGATCAGATCCCCGAATGCGGTGTTGAAACGATTAGACCTTGTGAAATGACTAGAGGTTGAGTTTCAGTTCAACTTTTTCAGGGACTAGATCGATTATCATCTCTTCAATACGGGCTTCCGAAAGCCCACCCGAGGTAATGAAAAGCAATGAAACGCGAGATTTGCCGGGAACGTGGTGTCTTCTGACCAGCTTCCAGCCAGCGTCTGCGGCCATAGCTTCAATGGCTCCGCTGACTTTCAATGATTGCTCTTCTTCTGAAGCCTTGAGCGAAATCTCCACGCCCTTGTTTCGCCCACCGAGCCAAATGAAACACCAACATACAACCGCCACCAGTGTGGCCATCAGCGGCAAGCCCAGCCCTACCGCGAGCCCAAGCACGGTGACTATAATCATTTCCACCGTGTCGACCGGGTCATCCATATTTGATCGGAACCTCAACAGGGCTCCTATTCCAAAGATCACGAACCCGATCATAGATCCGTGCTGTACGACCAGAAACCCAACCGCCATGCCGACAAGCGCGTATAGGAAGAACAGTCGCGGCATGACGATATCGCGGACACTTCTGCGGGCTCTCCGCCTCACAGGGTGATAAACGATCAGTCCAGTCAATATGACAGTTACGATGACATCGAGAGTAAAAAAATACAGTTCCTGCTTACCACGAAACTGCGTCCAACGTCGTTCGATAAGTATTTCCGAATCCGAAGTACCGGCCAACATAGTCGCGGGGTCGATTTGTGACAACGCAGCACTTGGCAACAGCACCATCAATAACCCGGCCATAAGTGGGAAAGTCTTGTTCAACTTAACTTCCTTCCTGCTTACTCTAGCAGATTGCGTTCCGCCAAAGGCACATCTTGTCCAATACAATCGCAACAGGCGGGATCAGGTAAAGAGATTACCGTGCATTCTTCGGACATCGCATCCGGACTGTGATACGAACGCTGATACAGGGATGTGGTCCAAGCGCGAGAAAATCCAATGTCAGAACACAAGCTGCTTCGGTCGAAACTTGGGTTTTCACCGTGCTTCACCAAGCTTGGGACACTTGCTTCTTTTTCAAGCGCTACTTTTACATTACTGGCTTGGATCGAGCTCGCCCACGCCGAGAGTCACGGTTTGACTCTCATCGACTCATTCAAGGTGGCGGATAAATCGGAAGGCTTCTCGGAGCCTTCCGGAATGTCTCTGTCTAACGCTGAAGGCTTCTTGTGGTCAGTAAGCGACGCTGAACCTAAACTGCACCTACTTGGAATCGACGGGGCATTAGGAAACTCTTTCAAGCTGCCATCATTGGCGGGATCAGATCTGGAGGGCGTCGCATCACGAAAAGACGGGTCTATTTTGGTGCTTCAGGAAACTGATCGATCAATTCTAGTCGTTCACCCAACCGAACCCATTCAATTGACAACAATACCTCTCACATCTCTTAAAGGTTACCCGGCCGCCGCTGAATTACTCGTCGGCAACCCATTAAACAAGGGACCCGAAGGTATCGCCGTTGACCCGGAATCCGGGCGGGTCTTCGTTGGCATTGAAGGACAACCAAGATTGTTAATGGTCGTATCACCAGAGCTAGACGAAATTGTTGAGATCATTCCTTTAGCCCGCGATGCAGGTTTTATCTCCAAGCGTGTAGATGATGATGAACTAGATTTGAGCGGCCTAGCATGGTCCCCGTCCTCACGTTCTCTTTGGATTGTGAGTGACAAAGGCCGTCAAATCTTCGTCTACAATCCAGAGTCCAAGTCCGTAAAGTCTATCAGTTTGACGTTCACGGAAGACGGCAAACAAAAGGAAGTTAAACATCCCGAAGGGATCGCTCTCGATGAGACCAGAGGGCTTCTCTATATCCTGACAGACGATGCCAAGAAATCGCGGCTTTATGTTTTTGAGCAACCGGAGTTGTGAGAACTGTCCTACTAGTTCTGTCCGTTCTAACCGGTAGGAAACCGCGGTTTTATGCGCTTGACGGGCGCTAAACAGGGCGATTGTGTAGAGGTTTGGATCATTGGATTTCGGAGTCGATAGCTAAGCTCAATGTAGATGCTCACCGCTCTGCCGATACGCACCTTTTCAAGCTGCCCGTTCGGGGGCCAACCAATATGAGGAGGCCTGCCTAGACTTGGGCGGAGGTCGCCATCCTGGCGATTACCCAATTTGCATTATGGAACAGCTTTCTGACTGACGGAAGCGTTTCAGTCACGCCGCGATTGGAACAGAGAAGCGACAAGCACAACGACGCCAATTGCTGCGAGAATGAAAGTCAGCGGCAAAAAGAAGCTTTCTTGCAGAACACCGTTCGGGTCGACACCGCCATAAAACAGGTGCTCTGAAAGCCCACTTAGTGCAGCAAGGAAAAGGATGACGATACCAAAAAGGCGAAGTTTGGTCATGTCAGGTCTCCTAGGGGATGGACTAATATTTAGCATCGTTTGTTATGCCTGTGAATTGAGGGGGCTGGTTCTTCAATACCGTGATTGAATCGCAATGGCTTCTCATACAATGTCTCTCAGCATCTGGAGCGTATTTGGTGGAGTATTCAGCGGGCTCACCAGAGGCCACCCCGAAAGCCGAAAATCGCAGCCCGCAGCAAGCGATCTTCACTCTGAACGCGACTGTATTAGCAAGATAATCTGGAGTAATCCCGACGCGTTTTCGAGTGAACAGGACGTGCGGAACATGATGAATCTGTATCCCGGAATGTTCTGACGACGGACGCAATTGAAGCCGGACGCTCCGGTTCCGTTCCTCGCCATGGACAGCAACTGCTTCTACAATAATTGGACGCAAGCGGAAAGGCACGGCGGAGGGGCAACGTCCATGCGAAATGAAAGCTTTTTCAATGGCTTGTATTGGGCCGCCTCAATTTGCAAGGTCTGTTTCCTGCGCATGAGTGCCGTGCTTGGCCATCGCAGCAATGGTCGCTTCGGGCTCGATGCGGACGTTGGCCGAAAAATCGCGAATGACCCTTATGCAGATGGAGCAGGAGCCATCCCAACAGGACATAGCGGTCCATTGCAGGCGCAGAAAATCACGCGGCTTGACCAATGCTTGCGTTATGTTTCCTCTTGGCAGAACATATGTGGCAACGTTTTCAGGGAATGGACAAATATGAGTTTTGTTGAAGCAATAAAGACGTGCCTCACAAGATACTTCGTTTTTTCCGGGCGCGCGGCGCGGTCAGAGTACTGGTGGTTTGTGTTGTTCGTGGTCCTCGTCAGCATTGTTTTGGCAATCATCGACGCCTCTCTATTCGGCGTGAACCCTGAAACTGGAGAGAGTAGCCAAGTCTTCACTCCGATCTTCCAACTTGCAGTTGTCGTACCCATGCTGGCCGCCGGATGGCGGCGCTTGCACGACACTGGAAGACCAGGCTGGTACTTGCTCTTGCCTGCAGCGCTCAGCATCGCAACCATGTTCATGCTGTTCAGTGGCATCGCTGCATTTTCAGTCCTCGAGCAAAGGGCTGACGACCCTGAAGCATTGAGGGGCCCAGCGGCTCTACTTGGCGTCACCGGTTTGATGGTTGTGGGAGTTCTTCAACTGATACTCTCTGTGCTGATGATCTGGTGGCTAAGCCGACCGTCACAGGAAGGCACAAATGAATATGGTCCACCCGCAGCTTGAACTTATGACGAGGATCATCAGTGCTTTCGCGGCGAAATGACGAAACATGGCTTAGTTGCCTAGGAGGTTACTTATGAAGAGACATCTAGTCGCCGGCACGGTCCTCCCAATCATAATGTCATCACCTGCCATGGCTGACTGGAACTTCAGTGGGCCGCCGAACGCCAACGCCTTCATTCAGACCGGCGACATGACTCTGGAGTTGCAGTGCGATCGTGTCCGTTTCGCGCCAGCAGGTTATGAGGACTCGCAGGATATTGTCTCCAAGCAGGGCCTGTCTTTTCGGTTCATGAAGAATGGTTCGACCGAGGTAGGTGCGTTTCAGGCAGGATCAGTGAATGCGGATATCTCGCTCGTCGACAACTATCCTGTTGAGGTTAGTTTCTTCGATCAGGGGGACTATGATTTCGTTTTGGACCAGATCGCGCAGAACGCCGTTCTTAACCTTTCGATGGCTGACAAGGATGTCTCTTATGGCATCTTTACGCTCAAAGGATCGTCTGCGGCGGTTAGATCCCTGCGCGCGGCATGCAACTCCGGCGTGTCGGCATCTCAGAGCATGGAAGCGCCCGAAGGTATTGTCTATTGTGGAGGTGGCGCCGTTCAGCGGGTCATCGAATACGCGATGGTGGACCAACCGGATGACCAGTGGGATGCCATCGTGACCGTCAATGGCGAGACCGTTCGAGTGATGACCTCATATAGCTACTTCGGAAACTCCAAACCGCCAGCAGGCTTCCAGGTCGCGCTTCTGGGCGAAGACCGGTCAGAGTTCCTTGTCTTCAGTGATGGGGGCCGGAACTGGATCGAGTTTGGAGACTACACCTACGACCAGTGCAACTGAGGCACACAGAAGGACTGGAGATTCGAACATGGGTAGCCAACTGGCTGGAAATGTTAATCGCGCGGGTGCCGGGTGGTGGGCGGTTGCTCTCTGTGCCCTCTTTGTGGCCTTTTACACGGCCTCAGCACACGCGCAAGATTTGTCCGAACTGCCTTTTCCGTTGCTGGAAAAAGTCGAGGCCGCACGGCAGGCATGTTCGGATTTCGAGAACGGACAGTTCGCCCTCGAACTAGGAGCCGTTCACCGTATTGATCTCGATGGTGACATCCAACGGGACTGGGTTCTGGACGAGGCCGGGTTTGCCTGTTCCACCGCTGTGTCGCTCTATTGCGGGACAGGCGGTTGCATGTCTCACTTCCTGATCGAGGATCGTATGTTTTCGCTTCTCAATCAGGGATGGGACATGGCGAATATTGGCCCATTCCGCGTGCTTTTGGCCGATGTGCATGGCTCGCAATGTGATGGGATCAACCCAACGCCCTGCGTCGTAGCCAGTGTCTGGGATGCAGATGAAATGGTCTGGCGCAGCACGGGTGCAGAGTGGGAGTAGAATTTATGGAAAGGCGCCTCGAAAAGGTCATGCGTGCCATCTGTGCCTGCGCTTTGGTCCTGACCGTGACGGGATGTGTCGAAACCGCTCCAGAGGTCGCGATCAGCGAACCTGACCCGGAACTGAACTTCGTTCGTGGTTACCGAAACGCTGCAGACGAATGCCAGCTTGTCGGCGAAACGGCGTTCACTGTCGATTTCCTCGACGATGCGGCCGATCTTGTGGCCTGTCCGACGGGAAGTGAAGCAATGGCAAGCCTACTGGCGGAAACGGGAGCGACCGTAATTACCCAGACCAACAGCTTCTCGTTCTTCAGCATTCCCTACCGCTGAACCACATGCTTGCCCTGGACTTTGAATGGTCCTCTATGTCGATGAGTTCAGGACAACTGCCGGACTACTCCGCAACATCCAGAGAGAAGAAATACGTCGCGCACAACGCTTGATCGGCAATGCCTGCAGGTGGTTCCATGCCAGTAAACATCGCTACGCCAAGGTGGGTGAACCCGGAGCTGTCCTCACTCCAGGCTGCCATATACGTGATTGTTTGGTCGCCACAAAGCGTGTTTCCCTGCCTTAGTGGGCCTGCATCGCCTGATACACGAAACACCTGAGCAACAGGCACGTCGCCAGACGCACCCCAATTGCCTGAACTCTTGGGGTCATGAACTTCGAGATCAAGAAACCTGCCGGTCTCGAAGACTATCCGCTTGGTGGACAAGATTACTGGCCCGGTAATCGCCATTGCCGTTTCGCTGGAAGGATCGAAAGCCTTAGAATCCTCAAAGAGCGGTTGGGATGATGCTGGCCCCCCTAATATCCCCATAGCCATTGGTAGCATCAGGATCGATCGACGCATTTGCTTCTCCATTTTGCGAAGTGGTCTGACAACCTTAAACATCCTTTTGCTTCGTCGTCGAATGCAGCCGAGAGTTCTAGCCAATCGTTTCGAATGCTGCGCACGCGATCAAGGTCTGAGAAGGGCTCGAAGGAGACATTCGCAGAATTTTCCCCAGCGTCTGTTTCGCGGACTTAGCGGTCATTGATTGCCAAAGGTGCGTGAAGTCAAAAGTTGTGACATACTCTCAATATTCAGGGAGGATTGATTATGGCTGGCTGGCATATCGAAGGCGAGTA
>NZ_JBXWRL010000057.1:0-34189 GCF_059612885.1 Ruegeria sp. YKSD179
ACATCTCCTCGCCTTCAGCTCGTTGCCTCGGGCGCAAGATGCGGAATTTTACTCCGCGACAGTCAGATTATCCGACCGATTCTGCTGTCCAGTTTCTCTCCGGGATTCTCACAGGCAGTTGATGCAATATTATAATATTGAATCAATTATGGTGAAATGCCATAACAGTGCTGCCTGTATGATGCTGGCAAGAAATAGGGGTGATTACTTCACATGGGCCGACCGCGCGCACCACGGCACAAGCGACTGACGCAGAACCAGCGTTTTGCCATCGTGCGCAAGCGTGCCGAGGGGGTGCCGATCGAGGATCTGGCCCGTGAATTCGGGGTAACGACCCGCAGCATCTTCTATACGTTGAAGGCCGATCAAAGCCGCAAGCTTGATGCGCGCGTGCGCTCTGAACTGGTGAATGTCCGGCTCACGCCAAAGGAGCTTGCGAGCTTTGATGCGGTGCTGACGCGGCATGATATCACCAACCGCGCCGAGGGGCTGAGGCGGCTGATCCATGCCACAAACGATCTCTTTGTTCCCGACGATGAACTGGCCAATCAGATGCAGGGGCTCTCGGCCTCGCTCAATCGCACCGGCAACAACATCAACCAGATCGCGCAGCGTCTGAACGAGGCAAAACGTCAGGGCAAGACGCCGCCTTATGGCAATTCTGCCCATGGTCAGGTGCGCGCTTTGGCCGGGCTGATCTTCGACATCGCGGACCAGGTCCAAGACATGGCGCAGCGCCGCCGAAGCGCGCTGTCTGGCGAGGTTGCCCGCGTTCTGGGAGGCTTTGCCGATGGCCCGGAATAGCGCCGTTGCCGCCGCGCAGGAGGCCTTCTTTGATCGCGACTGGAGCCGCATTCGCGGCAGCGTCCCGCGCGCCCGCGCAAAGCAGATGGCGCGCGCCGCCATGGGGCATTCACCCGCGATCTTCAAAGCCATTCGCGATGGCGGCACGCACAACAAAACGCAGCTGCGCAACCAGCTGGAATACCTGACCACCAAGTCGAGCTTCATCATCGACAGCCGTGGCACCTATGACGGCCAAAGCGTTCTGTCAGCCAAAGAGATCGAACAGGTCACGCGCCGGTTTTCATCGCGATGGAATGAGGGGTTCCATCCCAAACTGGGACATACCTCGCACCTCTTGATGGCCTTCCCAATTGGCACGCGCGGCGAGGATGTCGCCGAGATCACGCGAGAGATCTGCGAGCGGTTCTTTCAGGGTGAAGGCAGTCACTTCGACTACATCGTGGCCGTGCATGAGGACCGGGACCACCCGCACGCCCATGTCGTCCTGAACCGACGCAGCAAGGACGGTGAATTCTTCTTTCTGAGAGAAGGGCACCACTTCAACTACGACAGTTTTCGCGAGGCGATGGTGGAGGTGTCGGACCGCTATGGGCTGCGCCTTGAGGCGACCCGAAAGCTCGAGCGTGGGATCACGACGAAGAGGCCAAGCGACGTGGACCTACGTCGCGCAGAAGCCAACGGGCAGAAGCTGACCGAACGTGGGCGCGTGGGGCCGGAGCTTGACCGTGCCTTGGCTGAGGTGGCGCAGAACGCGCGGCTTTATCGCGGCCTGGCCGCCGAGGCCTCTCGCGAGAACCAGCATGACATTGCAGCAGCCTTGGACAAGGCCGCGACGCTTTTGGCGCAAGGCAATCCAATTGAAGCAGATGGAAAGGTATATGGTATGGCCGAAGAACAGCATTCGTTTGATGAAGTCGTGGATGCCTTTCACGACAAGATCAACCAAGCCGAACGCATTGTGGCGGACGCCCCGGTGGAGCGGCGCGCGGCGCTGGAGCATGAGCTGAACGACATCTATCGCTCTTTGTCGCATCTGAGCCCAATGGGAACGCAGTCCCATACCTTGCTCGAAGACACGTCCCAAAGTGGGATCTATTCCGCTGCGAATATACGGGCCGAGGCCCAAGGCGTTTGGCAGGATCCAGCTCTTTCCGAACGTCTTCAGCAGGCTTTGAAAGGCACCGGAATTGACGCGCAAGAGGTGACGCGCCGCGTTGAAATCGGCGCGGGCAATGCCGCGCTCGAGCGGCAATGGCTTGGACAGGATCTGAATGCGATTGCCCAGAAGGACGGCTTTGACCTGTCACGCGCCGATGAGCTCGAGAAAGCGATCGACCGCCTTGACCAGGTGCACAGTGATCTGGGCCGCTTGTTGGCCGATGCTGAGGTTCTCAAAGACAGCGGGATGGTGGAGATTAACCGGCAGGAAAGCATGGTCGACAGGTTGCCGCCGGCCACTGCTGATATCCTGAGCCGAATGAGGGGCGACCCAACTGCAGATCCTTTCCGCAGCGATCTGGAACGCGAGACCTTGCGCTCCGAGATGGAGGAACTGGTCGGTGAAGAAAGCACCCCGGACTTGGCGATTGGCGATGAGACCGCGCTGGAGGGACATATCGAAGACCGCTTGGACCGGCTCTATGCGGCCAAGGCCTATCTGCAGAGCGATGCCGCTCTGGCGAACAGCGTGGTGATGGAGCATGTCCTCGATGAAATCGCCAATGAAGAAATCGACGTTCAACGCGAGCGGCACGTCGATGTCGATGGCGAAAAGGGTGTGACGCATGGGTAAGGCGCGGATCGCACTCGGCGTCATGAGCTTTGCCCTTCTTGGCGCGGTGCTGGGGTATGTTCTGGCGTCGGCCTTTCTGACGTTCCGCTGGTTCGGGGTCGGGGCGGATATCGATTTCTCGATGCTGGCACGCAGCTATGGGGTTCTCCGAACGACCCATCAAGCCGACATGCAGATTGTTCACTTGATCGTGGGGATCAGCACTGGTGCCGGTGTTTTGCTTAGTGCGGTCTTGATGAACGATGCTCTGACCAAATTTGGGGAAACCCACTGGCAGCAAATGTCCGAGATGAAGCGAAACGGTTTCTTCGGCAAGCCTGGCCACGGCTTTGTCCTCGGCAAAATGGGAAAGCCCAAGAGCCGCAAACCCTTTGTCATGTCCAAGGTTTTTCCCCATGCTTTGATCGTGGCCCCGACCGGACGCGGGAAGACCACGGGTTTCGTCATTCCGAACCTTCTGACTTACCAAGGCAGTGCCGTGGTGCTGGACGTGAAGGGCGAAAATTTCGAGGCGACAGCGCGCCACAGGGCAGCTCAGGGCGACAAGGTCTTTCGGTTTGCACCCACTGATTGGAAGGACGGCCGCTCGCACCGGTACAATCCGTTACTGCGCATTTCGGGGCTGGACAACGTCGACCGCCAGCAGATGGAGCTGCAGCTTTTGGCCTCTCTGTTCCTGCAAGCGGATAGCGATCGCGTTCAGGGGCTCCTTGATGGCGGCATTGACTTATTCGTGGCGGCAGGGCTTTTGGCGTTTGAACGAAAGCGACCGACCCTGGGTGAGATTTACCGCATCACCGCGTCTGGCGGTGACAAGCAAAAGGAATATCGCCGTCGCGCTGACGAGGTGGTCAACCCAGCCGCCAAGCTGATTTTCATGCGTATGGCCTCGACCAACAACGACACGCTGACCTCTTACCTTTCGCTCTTAATGACATCTGGCCTCAAGCAATGGTCCAACCCCGCCATCGACCGTGCAACCGCAACCTCAGACTTCGACTTCCGCGACATCCGAAAGACGCCGCTTTCGGTTTATCTCGTGGTCGAGCCTCTGATGGTGAAACCGCTCGCGCCGCTGATCCGCCTGTTTTTCTCTGACTTGCTGGCATCGCTGCAAGACCATGAACCTGGCAAGGACGAACCCTGGCCGGTGATGATCATGCTCGATGAGTTCAACCGCCTGGGCAAAATGCCAATCGTTCTCGATAGTATCGAAACGCTGCGATCATATCGCGCCAATCTCGCGATCGTGACTCAGACAATTCCGGCGCTTGATGAAATTTACGGTGAAAACGCCCGCCGTGCCTTGCAAGGCAACGCGGGCGTCAAGCTCTATCTCACCCCATCAGATGAGAAAACCATCGAAGAGCTCAGCAAGGCCGTCGGCAAAACAACCAAGCGCGTTGTGACCCGCTCGCGCTCGGTCGGCCGCAACCCCTTCGCCGGGCGCAGCATGTCTGAACGAACGGAAGAAACCGCGTTACTACCAGAGGACGAGGCACGGCGCATGGATCTTGATGACATCGTTCTGGTGGTCGACGCGCAAATGCCCGTGCGCGCCAAGCGGATCAAATACTATGAGGATCGGTTTTTTAAGCAGATCTTCGACAAGCAGACAGGCGATCTGCCATTTCCCTCAGCGGGGGACCAGATGCGCGGTCTGCAAGGGCAGATTAAAGCGCTGGAGGAGAAGATTGGGGCGCTTGAGGTGCCGAAGGTGATGCCTGCTGAGGGATCTGAAAGTAGCGGGAAGCGACGTGAAGAGATCGATGATTTGGCCAGAGAAGAGCGGGAGGTGACGTCAGGCAACAAGCCTAGTCGGGGCGAATATCAGGCGGGAACAGATCGGGTGGAGAGGTTCATTGCGGGGGCGGCTGACCGATGAGTGTAGGCGGCAGAAGCATCCTCTCTTGGTGCATATTCCAATCAGAATTCGCCGTAATAGATGCACATCGCGCAGGCCCTAAAGCGGCATCTTAGGCTTTTTCTTAAGGTTCAGGTTAACAGAGTTGCATGAACACCGAAGCCCTTCTGGTGCAGTGCCTTTGGGAGTAATATACAGCCATGATCCGCAGTCATCGCATTGTGCGCATGCCAGCAGATCCTTGAACGCCTTAACAATAGGCATAAAGTCGTTGGGACTAAAGTTGGCCCACTCGTTGAAATGTACGGCCTTATTGACGGTCCAGTCTTCCTCGCCCTTGTGAGTATTGGCTGCCTTGAGACGTTGCTTGCGAGCCTGCGCTTTGGACTTTTGGTCCTCGTTGCCCCAGGATTGCGCCGAGTCGATGGCTTTTCCTAGGAGATCTGACAGTCTAGAAAAAGCGCTCGGTAATAGCCCCCCTAGATCGTAGCTGTTGTCTGCTCTGAAGACCGTTTGCGCCCCCAGTTGATCCGCAAGGAGTCGGGCTACAAACTCCATGTGACGCCGCAAAATCGGAGCGGCAACTTCGACCTTACCCTTAGCCAAAGCTGTATCGATTTCCGCCCAAATTTCTGGGTTCGATTCCACCAACGGACCGGTGTCCACAGACCAACTATCAAAGGCCATAGATGTTTTTCGGGTCACCAGCTTTGCCGAACGCATCTGCTCTGCCCAAACTTTGTCATGGGTGGCAATCACGAATTGCGTGTTTGGGAATTCTGCCATCAAAAGTTTGCAAAATTGGTAACGATGGTCTGCATCGACAGACATCACAACATCATCGAGCAGCGCGACGGTAAAACGGTCACCCAAGAGCCGCTTCATCAATGCAAGGTATAGGCATACACCCATGCCATCTTGGTGACCTTCGCTATGAAAAGCACCTGGTGGGAAAAGTCCCCGCTCGTAGAAATTCACATCAAAATCGAGACGCCCTTCAGTTGCTTTAAAACGTGCGACAAATTTTTGCTCATCGCCGTCATTTAAGAGGCGATAAAACTTGCTGAAATCATCTTCGACGGCCTCGTATAGCTCGTCGAGTTCCGACTCCATCGCTGCGCACCAAGCGTCATATGCGACTTTGCTGGCGTCTCGAGCCTTTTTGGAAGCTGTCTCGGTGAGACGTGCTGCTTTGTAGTCCTTGAACCGCTGTTCAGCATTGATCAGAAAACTCTGTGCGGCCAACGAAGCAGATTGATCAGGCTTCGCGCGAATAGCGCTCATAAAGTCCGCCAGCTTGGCCCCAAAGCCTTCCGGAATGGCTGGCCATCCACTGGCCAAGCGATCCTTCAACTCCAAGATTGTTGCGAAAGACTTAAGTTGCTCTTGAAAAAACGCCAAGTCTTTGCCCCATGCGACGACGCTGGACAGCATTTCAACTGCGCTCTCAATCTTGGCAATACGGTGAGTTTCGAGCAGCAGCGCTTTCAAGTTTCCCACTTCCGTCGAAAGTGATGATGCATGCTCAATGAGCTTTTGCTTCAGCTCTCCTGCCGCTTGCGATTTCTGTTGTTTGGCATGTAGGTGCGAAAGAAGATGTGCTTCATCGGGCCATTCATGATCGCACATCGGACATGACGGGCCGTCCACCAGCTTCAAGCCACTCTCCACCAACTCCCGTTGTTGCAACGAAACGAGGAGCCGTGCGTCCTTTTCGAGTTGCTCGATCTGATCGATAAGAGCTTCAGCATCAGGAGACGGAGATTGCCCAAGCTCGACGATCTTCTTGTTAAGCTTGTCCAGTTCGATCAGTGCCGCGGATTTATTGAGCGATTGTTCACCGGTAGGTTCCGCCAAGCCCTGGTCGATGATTGTATCAGCCGTCATTGCGTCGTGGATTTCCAGTCCTAGCAGCTTGCGCTTTGCATTGATCGCTTCCAGCATTTCAGCTGCAGACAAAGACGTGATGCCTAGGTGCTGCAACAGCGTATCTCTTTTGTCCTGCGTATCTTTTTCCGCTGCAATCGCTGCCCGGTTGAGCTTGCCGTATGCTGTGTTCAGTGCCGAACGGGTCTGACCCAACTCATCGATCTTTAGAATCTCTTGAATCTGTGCCGATCGCTTCGTTGGTTCAACCAAGATGAATTTCAGAATTTCTCTTCTCGCCAAAGTGATTTCGGGATGCTGAGAAACTTCGTCCAAAATTTCCACGATGTCCGGATCGTTCGGTTCGATACTTGGCTTCTTGGGGGCAGAAACCTTGCGAGTGAGTTTGGCTTTTTTGCCAAGTGTCGGGAAGGATACCTCCAGCTCTACAAATGCTGCATCTGGGAATTTGATATGGTCTACATGAGGACCATGATCTGCTAGTGACAGCCCTTTGGTTCCGGTTCCGGTCAATCTTCCAATCTGACCAGTTAGCGCAAATTCGATGGCGTCAATGACGCCACTTTTTCCCGAACCGTTCGGGCCGGATATCGCGAAGGTCTTCTCGGCCAAGTTGATGTCCAACTTACGAATTCCACGAAATTCTTCGATGTGTGCTGAAACGATCTTGATCACAGAACTTCCCCTCCGTCTGGAAGAGTGAAAATCGCGGCCAGATCGTCGGCCTTAATTTTTCGACCTTCTTTCAGGAGCGCTTCAAGCTTCGTTGTTTTGGATGAGTCAAAATTTTCATCATTTGAAAGTGTTTCGAGAAATTTGTTTGCAACTGAATCCTGAAGCGACGCCATTTTACACCAAGCTTGTTTAACCTGATTTACTATAGGTTGAGTGCAAGTTTCTCGTAAGGGGTCTCGTTTGGAAAAGTTTGAAATCTGACACCATCCGAAAGCTTTGACTGATGCATGGCGCTTATTGCAAGACGCTGTCTTGGCAGGCTTTCTAGCAATACCTTTCTAACTTGAAGCAGCTTGAAAAGGACCGATTCACTCCAGCCGCTTCGCCCGTTCTGCTACCCGCTGAACCATCGAAACGGTCGCGCCACCTGCCTGACGTATTCCAGCCCCAGCGATCTCAGCATTTGACCTGGTCCCAAACCGTGCCCGCGCCCGTGACCCTTTGGTGCCAATCAAGCCCTTTGCGAACCCGCCGGGACCGGGAATGCTCGGCGGTCCAGCCATCATAAAATTGCCTGAGATTGAGCGCACGATCAGTGGGGTGGCGATTATCATGCCGCCTGCGAGGAACATCATCATGAAGAAGGGCACCAGCGCGCCGATGTTGCTTGCACCGGAGGGATCTCCGAGTTCGGTCATTAGCGAGCGGGACATGCCTACGACCGTGGAAAATACTCCTGCGATTACGAGGGGGTAGAGCGCGTAGGATACCGTGCTGGACAGCCAGCGGTGGAAATAGTCCTTGCTTACATCAAAAAGCGAAAGTGCGATCATGATGGGGGCGATGCCGATCATAAAGGCCAGCATGATCTTGGCGAAGATCAGGACAAGCCCGCAAAGTGCGCCGATGACGCCCAATAGGAAAGCGCCAATCGCACCGATGAGGGCACCGGCCATCCAATGCATGTTGTCACCGGCCGCGTTCAGATAATCACCAAATTCCTCGATGAGATCGTCAAAGGCTTCGGCAAAGTAGGATGCACCTGCGCCGCCGCCGCCAAGTCCTGCCACCATGCCGCCCCCGAGCTGGTCGAGCCCGTTGATCAGGGCGCTGGCCACGGCGTTGAATTGGACCCAATTCATCGCAAAGAGGGAGATCAACATGAGCTTGAGAGCGAACCAGAACGCAGTTCGCCCATCCATGGACTTGTACTGAAACACCATGTTGAGGAAGACGCCGATCACCGCGAGCGTCGAAGCCAAGGCAATGACGCCGCCGAGCTGACCGGCGACGTTGCCAAAGGTGGTTTGAGCCGCGTCTTCCAGAAAGCTGTCGGTTGTTTCTACCATCCAGGTGACGACGCCCATCGGATCTTCCTCGGTCTGCTTTAGGCGCTCGCGCTGGTGCGACGTTTCATGAAGGCCTTCAGAATATGTTCGCCGTCGAAATCCGGTACCACTGAGACCAGCTCCCAGCCATCCTGACCAAGGGCCGTCAACTGCGCTTCGATCTTCGGTGGCTTGGTTTTGGCGGTGTTGATCTGTTCAATCTTGTATTCGAACATGGGCTGTTTCCTTTGAATGGGCCGGGTCAACCGGCAGGTAGAATTCGGTGATGCCGCGTGCGCCTTCATGGCGACCAGCCTGGATGATCACATCGATCGAGCGGGTGATGTAGTCGTTCATGTCCTGGTAGGTCATGGGCACGTCGGTTTTCAGGGCGGCTATGGCGAGGCGCTGCACGGCCAGCTGAGGGGTTTCAGCGTGCAGTGTGGTCAGCGAGCCGCCATGCCCGGTGTTGATGGCCTCAAGGAAGGTCATGGCCTCTTTGCCGCGCACCTCGCCCAGGACAATGCGGTCCGGTCGCATGCGGAGGGTAGACGTCAGCAGGACATCAGCGCTGCGCGTAGCTTCATCGCGATCAGACATCAGCGTGACGACATTGGGCTGCGTTGGGCGTAGCTCGGCGGCTTCTTCGATGGTAATGATGCGCTCGTCAGAGGGAACGAAGGAGAGGATCTTGCGCGCCGTGACGGTTTTGCCGGTCGAGGTGCCGCCAGAGACGATCATGTTGAGCTTGTGGAACACACAGAACTTGATCGCGGCGTCGATATCACCCGTGGCCACGACATTGCGCAGCTCGGCGTTGCGCTTGCGCCTTGCACCCTCGTTGCTGCGCTCTTTTCCGAAGAGATAGGACAGCTTGATCTTTTCCAGCGGCAGGTCAGCGAAGAACCTCAAGGAAATCGCGTAACCGCCATCAACGGCCGGAGGCTGGATGACTTGCGCGCGGATGGGGCGGTCGCGGTAGCTGATGCTGACCGAGACAATGGGTTTGGTTCGGCTGAGCGTGGTGTTCGCGGCGGAAGCAATCTGGTTGCCTAGGTCCTTGATCTCGTTCTGCGAGAGCTGTCGACTGACGCGCCGCATAAAGTGATCCCCCTGAAACTCGGCCCACAACGTGCCGTCAGGATTGATGCAAAGCTCGATCAGCTTTGGATCACGCGCCTCAGGGATCTTGTCCATCGAGCTTTGCAAGTAGCTGGCCGCCATGATCAGAAAATCTCCAGATCGCGATCAACCATAACGGTGACACGGGAACCTTGATCGACATAGATCACGGGCGATACAGATAAATATTCGCCGATCACGCTTTGCGCACTGCCCTGAAGGTCTTGGCCAATGCCCTCGAGCACATCCGAGGCAATCTCATCTTCGGTGTTTTGGGCGGCCACGGCGGGCAAGGCTCCGATCAGTGATATCAGGGCGGCTGACCCAAACCGCGTGCCGAAACGGCTGTCGACGAATCCAGTTGTGCCGGACCGCCCCAGTTCGTCGCCACCGAAGGCACTGATTTCAACAGTCTGGTTGCTGGGCAGAATGATCCGGTCCCAGGCGATCGTCACGCGCCGCTGCGCTATGTCGAGGCCAGATTGATACCGCCCGATCAGACGCGCGCCGCGCGGGATCAGGATCCGCGTGCCGTCATAGGCGTGGACATCTTCCGATACCATTGCGCGGACCTGACCGGCGAGCGAGCTGTCGATCGCTGTCTCCAGCACGGCCTGGATCATCGTGCCCTGAACGACCGTGTTTGACGGGTTCACGATCAACTGGGCTTGCGTCACTTCAGCGGGTTCAGCGCCATTGCGAACAAAGTCTGTGTCGCCATCAAGCCGCCGCTGCTGTGCTGCGGTTTCATTGTTGCCGCCCCCGGTGCCGCCAAAGGCGATGATTGGGCTGGCGATACGGGCTTGGAGTTCCTCAAGTTCTGCTTGCCGCCGCCGCTCGAGTTCCTGAAGGCGCAGTTCTTCGGCCGTGGGGCCGGTTGGTGCGGGCGTGCGCGGAGTTTCCAGGCGCGCAAGCTCCAGATCATTCTGCAGTCGCTGGATTTGCCGGGCACGTTCTTCCAACTCCTCGCGCAAGGCGGCTTGCGTTGCTGCTGCCTCGCTGCGCAGGGCATCGATCTCTGCGCCTAAGGTATCAAGCGCCTCCGTGTCGACGGCAGGGGCCTCAGGTGCTGGCGCGTTGCGCAGCGCTTCAAGCTCGGACCGCATAGCGTCCATTTGCGCGCGCAGCTCTTCTGTGTCGCTGGCCGGTTCCGGCTCTGGCGGTGGGGATGTGTCAATTGGTGCAGGCGTGGGCTCGAGCGCACCAAAGCCCGGTCCGGCCGCTTGGAACTCATCAGGGGACGCGGTTTCCAGGCTGTCGGGTTCAGAGCTGCCAGAGAACAACAGCAAGAGGCCGCCAAGGGCCGTGATTGCCGCAATTCCCAAGGCGATCGTAACAACAGACGGACGTGCTTTGGAGTTTTGTGATTTGTCTTCAAGCGCTTCGAGACGCTTTTTAAGCTCGGCTGTTTCACTCATCCTGACTTGCCTCGCTCATCTCTTGGACGCAGATCTCGTCCTCGCCGAGCCTGAGAACCCATCGATCGCTGACACCTGACACGCGGATCACGCCATCTGGTCGCGCGAGCGCATTCACGCTGCGCTCATTGCCGCCGGACCAGCGAAAGATCGCGGGCAGCGGCGCGTTTGCGGCAAAGCGGAAATAGGTGAAGGTGCCGTCGTCCCAAATCTCGCGCGGGGTGATCTCGGATCGCGCGCTGACGCCGTAGGCGTGGTTTGCTGGTTGGTTTGTTGCCACACGCGATTGCCGAGGGGCCGCCTCGGGATAGGTGAATCGAATGACGTAGAAGGTCGGCGAGCTCGCCTCAGTGACGTTGAAATAATAGCTGCGCCGGTTGGTGTAGACGGTGATGTTGGTATGCGCGCCGCGCGAAACCGGCTTGATCGCGAAGGCCTGACCACCGGGCACGCCGTCCAAAAGGAACCCTTTGGTGTCGCCTGCAATGATCGAGCGGATGGTCTCACCCTGGCCGAACTCAATGCTGGTTACATGGGTCAGGCTGGTGCGGATACGGTAGACCTGCCCATCCTGATAGGTGGCCAGCCGGACGCGGGCATCAAAGGGGCCTTGGCGCGGCTGCGTTTCGGCATAGGCGGTGCCAGCAAGCGGAACAATCAGGGCGAGGATCAGGAATAGGCGGCGCATTGGTTACTCCAGACGATCTGAGCGGATCGCGTATTCGGTGACAGTGAAGCCGAAAGGGTTCTGCCAGACATCATCGATCGACCGGCTATTCTCGGGCCGAAACTCAAACATCAGGGTTGCGGTGAAGAGCCCGTTTTGAGTGCCGCGCGGCGAGTTCAAGCGCTTGCGCAGACGCACCTGGGCACGGTTGGCGCTGATGTGGGTGATCGACAGAACCTCGACATCGAGCCGCGCATCTGTGCCGTAGCTGTCGGGCGGATAGGCTTCGTGGCCGCTGGTCCATAATGCGCGCAGCCCTGCAGCTGCCGCGCCGTCCGACTGGCCCAGGACCCGCCGCACACGCATATCATTGTCGAGCTGATTGTATGTCTCTCGATCGATGACATAGCGATAGATCTGTGCCTCAATAATAGCGGGGCGTTCCGTGAGTGAGACCGCTTCAACCACGGCATTGGGGAGGGCCATGCCGGTTTCGCTATCATAGGGCACGATCATGGGCGGCGGGTCCACGTCGAGTAGGGCCACGAGGGCGGCGGCAAGGCAGCCTGCCATGCCAAACGCCATGCCTGTAAGCCCCAGTTTCTGCCACATGAGCTCGCGTCGTCTTGCGCCGTACACGAGCTCTTCTTCGATGATTTCTGCCTCGCTGCTCATCGGTTCAGTCCGCACGCAGGTCTGGAAGGGTAAAGTCCATGTAGCGGCGCTCTTCGGCCAGGGTGGCGGCATCCACCACCCCGGATTGGCCCGCGCCGACGGTTTGAATGGCTTCGAGCTCCCACATGCGCGTCATAGCAATGGCCAGCTCGGCTGTGACGCGGGTGTTGTGATCGACGGCTTCCTTGAGCGTTTCCATGTCCGGGATCAGCGAGACCAGCTGCTCGACCCGTTCCAGGGACTGAGCGGCCTCTTCATAGCTGTTCTCAGCGGCGGCTGACATCACCGCCCCGGTGCCCGCTTGGCTGGCGATCCGTTCCGCACCCGGATTACCGCTGCTGGCCATGTCGGAAAGGCTGACTTGGTCAAAGCCTGCATCCTCCAAGGCTTGTGTCATGCGGCCTTCCATCTGAGGGGCTGCATTGCCGATCAGGCCGCTGAAATCGCCGCTTTGGATTTGCCGTATGGTGCCAAGGAGGTCGCCAAATTCTTGGTCTAGGAGGCCGTCCAGGTCGCCGCCCATGGCCATCTCGATGACGTCCGTCGCTCCGGTCAGGGCGGCGTAGGTCTCGTTGAGCGTGTCGAGTTGCTGCTGCACCAGATCGAGCTGTTCGAGAAGCGTGTCGAGCTGGTCGGTCTGGATCCCGAAATCCTCCATCATCTGCTGCAGCTGACGAATTTCCTGGGCGATGTTGCGTGTGTCGACAGTCGGAACACCTTGGGCAGACACAGGTGAAGCAACCAACAGCGCGCAGATGGCTACGGCAGAAAAAAAGCGGATCATCGGAGTGCCTCCAGATCGAATTGCATGAAGTCTTGTTCGCGCGCCTGCGCGGCCGCCATGGCCAGCTCTGCCGCGCTTAGCGGGCGGGTACGGGCGGCCTTGAGGCGCGTGCGGATGGCGATCAGGCGAGCGAGTTCCGCCCGCGCATAGGTGTTGAGCGACATGGCCGCGTGAATGTCATCTGTCTCACCAATGCGGGTTATGATGTCCTGCACGCGCAGTGCGGCCGCTTGCACCGAGACCAGTGAGTAGTCGCCATAGACCCCTGCGCGGAAAGAGGTGAGGCTCATGGTGGAGTTGGCGAGCAAAACTGGATCAATGGTGCCAAGCGCGTCGACGCCGCCAACGCGGGCAAGGTAGAGATTGTAGCGCTCTGGGATCACCTGAACGTAGTGTTGGGTTTCAGCGAAGGGCGGCACACCGCCGTAGCGCTGCACATTGCCGGGACCGGCATTGTAGGCCGCCATGCCGTGAATGATGTTGCCATCAAACATGGCCAGCATCTGCGCCAGATATCGCGCGCCGCCCGTGACCTGGATATAGGGGTTTTCGTAGTAGGCCGGGTAAATCCCCAGATCCTGCGCCGTGCCGGGCATGATCTGGGTCAGGCCAAATGCACCGACAGGGGAGCGCGCGCCGATGGTGAAGCGGCTTTCCTGCCAGATCAGCGCTTGCAACAGGCAGCGCCATTGCTTGGGCGACAGGCCCGCTGCGCGCACGCCGGACATATGGTGCGTTTCCTGAGCCGCGCGAATGATCAGCTCTTCGATCGAGCCAGAGGCATCGCCGAACATCTGGCCTGCGCCAGGGTTCGGGTCGACCGAACCATAGAGTGTGTCTGCGGCGCTTTCAGGTGATGACCCAGCTTCCAAGCTCGCGACCAGCGCGCCGGAATTTCCGCTGGCCAACGTCGTGGCATCGAGGATGTCTTCCAGCGCCTGGAGTTGTTCTTGCTCGAGCGCTTCAAGCTCTTCCTCTTTGGTCAACCGATCCCGCTGCAGCGCCAGATGTTGTTCTCCCAGCTGCAGCACGCGCTCGCGCTGCAAGAACATTCCCGCATCAAACGTGGGCACACCTTGGGCAAAGGCCATTGGCGCGGCGAACCACACCAAGCCCGCAAGGATATGCAGGCGGTACTTACTCACTGAGACCACCAATCGGCCCGAGCAGCTCAAAGTTGCAGTTGCTGCGGCTGACCTCGGCAAATGAGTTGAAGCATTCGGCTTCGGACGTTCGGTATTCTGCGCAGGCTGTCAGGGTCAAAAGGGCGAGGGTCAGCACGCAAAGTCTACGCATCAATCTGTCTCCAAAAATCGGGGTTTGGGCGATAATCCGCGCCGACCAGCGCCTCGCCTTTTTCCATGCCGCCAAGGATCGTGAGGTAAGGGCCAAGCGCGCTTAGATCAGCGTCGATCACCACCGAACCTTGGTCGTCGCGCACCAGCGCCAAACGGGAGTTGCTGCCCGTGCTGAGCAGAACGCCGAGCTCTTTTTCAGAAAGGCCCAACATGGCGTAATCACTGGCCGAGGCGCGGATGTTGGGAAGCAGGAGCTGCGTTGGCACAGCCTCGACAATCGTTTTGCCGGTGCGGGTTTTCTCAAGCTGGCTTGCGTATTGGGTCATCATCACGACAACCGCGTTCTGTTTGCGTGCCGTGACCAGCCAGTTGCTCAGCCGGTCTGCGAAATATGGATTGTCGAGTGCTTTCCAGGCCTCATCGATGATGATCAACGTCGGCTTGCGATCCTCGATCACACGCTCCACCCGCCGAAACAGGTAGGACAGGACCGCCATGCGTTCCTTCTCGCTCTCGCTGTCGAGAATGCCGGTCAGGTCGAATCCCACGACATCACCATCGAGCGAAAAGGTATCCTCAGAGCTTTGCCCGAAAATCCAACCGTAGCGGCCATCAGCTGTCCATTCCTGTATCCGTTCGAACAGATCCCCTTCATCTGCCCCCGCCACAAAGAGGGAGGCCAGATCCTGCCAGTTGCGAAGGGCGGCATCGCTCGCCCCGGCGTTTTGGCGCACCACCTCTTGGATGCGGTTGATCTGAACAGGGCTCAGGGGTTTGTCGGCGCGATGAAGCAGCGTGGCCAGCCAATCGGAGAGCCAGGCTTGCCCGCGCCCGTCAATTTCTGTGCGCAACGGGTTCAGGCCGGTTGCTTCACCCGCCTTGATGGCGCTGTAGCGCCCGCCATTGGCCCGCACGGCCATTTCCATGCCTGCGCGATAGTCGAACACGAACACGCGCGCGTCGCAGCGACGGGCTTGGGTCATGAGGAAGGCCGACAGCACTGACTTGCCTGAGCCAGGACGTCCGAGGATCAAGGTGTGCCCGCCAGTCGGTTCTTTGTCAGGCTGACCCGTCTCATGATAGTTGAACAGGAAGCCCGAGCGTTCAGGTGTCGGGAAGAGGGTAATCGGCTTGCCCCAAGGCACTCTATCACCCGGCTTGCCCAGTTGACCGCGATGTAGCGCCGCGAGATCGGCAAAGTTCGTGTTGGTGATGGCGGCCTTGCGGCTGCGCATCTGTCCGTTGCCCGGATGCTGCGCGAAATAATGTGTCCGAGCCGCAAAACTTTCGTTCACCAGATTGACGCCTTCACTGGCTGCGATGTTGCGTACTTCGGCGGCTATCGCTTCCAACTTTTCCTCGGTCTCGGCGAAAACCGTGACCGTCATGTGATGATCGCCAAAGCTGAGGCGCTTGGATTCCAGATCGTCCAGCGCGTCTACCAGTTCTTCAGCAAGAGAAATCGCACCATCATCACTGGCCTTCATCAGACGCCGTTGGCGCTTGATCCGGCTGGCCATGATGTTGCTATTGATCGGCGTGAAGGAGTGGGTGACCACCATGTCGACGGGCAGGTTCAGCTCATCGAACATGGAACAGCTGGTTTTGGCTGGGTAGGTCTTGATCGCAAAGCTCGTACCAAACCGCTCGCCCGCCGTCCCATCCTCGAGCGTAAAGCCTCGCCCCTGAAACGTGACGCGCGTGTTGGCCACATCCTCGGCAATGACGCCAAAGCGGGATTTTGCGAAGAGCGGACGCTCCTGGCCGATATTGAGCGCTCCGAGGAACCCGAGCAGCTCGCCGCCTTCGTCCCCAAGAAGGCGCGGGTTCATTTCGGCAAATGACGACAGCAGAAAACCGACGACCTCCTCGAGCTTGCGCAGCTGCTTGGCCGTCTGATCTTTCAGCTGAGCTATCGAGTCTGAGCGCTTCAGGCGCAGCCGCGCGCCGAGGGGAGGACGTTTCAGCACCGTGAGCGTAAGTGTCTTGTCCCTCAGACCCGCCCGCGCCATCGCCGTTTGCCAGCGGGCGTCCAGCGCTTTCGCAAAACCTTCGTGGGACACCGGTGGCAAGGCTGTCTCGATCGCTTTTGAGGCCTTGTGAACGTAGAAACTGTACTCTGGCCCGATCTGCGCGATGATCGCCGCGAAGAGCGCGCGGATCTTTTCCAGATGCGCGTCATCGCTGGTCATGCTGTTGACCCCGTCGAGGCGGATGCACTGGAACAGCGCATTGCCGCGCGTGCGGATCGTCACGTCATTCACGAGGCTGACATAGGGCAGCATGCTGGCCATCGGCCGCTCTTTGCGCGCCCAATCTGGCAACATGGCAAGGTCATCCGAAGGGTCATGGAGCATAGCTGTCCCCCGAATGGATCTTGCGGTTCGGGGTGGGCGGCGTTTCCTGCAGCGCGGTGACCATCACCTCAAGAAAGGCCGGATCCCAATCCGCCGCTTTCCACAGCGCGGGATAGGCCAGAGCGGCGATAATGATTACCGGCCAGCTCTGGACCCACAGAAACAGCAACACAAACCCGAAGAGCCAAACCATGGCATACATGATCGGCAAGCCGATGAGCTTTGGTGGCCGGATCAGGCCCAGGAAGAGGCGGGTTTGCGTTGCCATACCAGATTTACGCGCCCCAGATGGCGGTCACGATGGTGGGTGCCGCTGCGATGCCTGCAATGGCAACCAGCACCCAGAGGGCCTGGCGGAAATCCAGAATGCCAAAGAGCCAAGAGAGAAACACACCAATCAATGCCAAGGTGCCGATGACAATGCCCAAGGGGCCGGTGATTGTGTCGACGATGCCTTGCAGAAGGTTCTGGACCGGCGAGAGATCGATGCTCTGCGCCAATGCGGGATTGGCAATCATCAAACTGGCCAGAGCCAGCGAAAGGATCATGCGGATTTGTGTGTGCATCATGAGGCTCCAGTCAGTCGATCACGCACGGCCATGACGCGGCGCACGTGATTTTGGGTTTCTCGGTAGGGAGGGATGCCGCCATAGCGCGCGGCCGCGTCAGGTCCCGCGTTGTAGGCAGCGAGCGCCAGTTCGGGCGTGCCAAACTGCGCCAGCATCATCAGAAGGTAGCGGGCGGACCCATCGAGGTTTGCCTGCCAGTCATGCGGATCCACGCCAAGCTGCGCGGCTGTTGCGGGCATCAACTGTCCAAGGCCAATCGCACCTGCGGAACTGCGCGCATTCGGGCGATAGGCGCTTTCGATCTCGATATTGGCTTGAAAGAGCGCCTGCCACTCCGTCACCGACAGACCGGCGCGGCGCAGGGCAGGGTGTCCGCCATAACGATGCGCGGTGCTTTCAAGAGCTGCGAGGATTTCAGGGCGAGGGAGTGCCGGAGCGGGTGCAGATCGCGGCACCTCAGGCTCAGGTGCTGCGAAAACGATCAGCTCTGGTGGGTTTGCACCAATCCCGTCGACATAGTTTTGGGCAAAACCTGATTGAGGTGCCTTGGTCTCCAGCTGGCCATCGGCCCACATAGAAAGAACGAAACCTTCAGAATAGGCGGGTGTAGCAAGGAATGCTGCGAGGACAGCAAGTGCCTTAACTCGAGTCGTCCAGTGTGTGCGAGGCGACCTTGCCTTCGAACATCGGGATAGAAATGATTGAAACGCCAAGCCCGGCAAGGAAGCTGGATAAGCCGTTGATTGTCTTGAACTCTCGCGCGGCCATGTTGTTGCGCGCGGTGACAAGCAGGCGACGCGTCTCGCCATCTGGCGAGACGCAATGCACGGTCCAAACTCCGGACCACTGAGCACCTGTACGTTTGGGCGTAACTCGGCACACGACATCCGCCGAATGTCTTTCGGCAAGCAGTGTGCGCAGCCCGTCTTCGCTGACAACATTGGGGGCGTCTTGCATCAAATTCATAGGATCGAGCCTTACAGAATTGTGCATTGGCCCGGCAGTCCTTCGTGGACTACCCAACCGATACAATATTATAATCTTGCAATCAATAGGTGTATCTTGATTTATTGCACCTTTCATGCGTTGAAACGAATTTACTGCAACGGAGTGGCTGAGCCAAGATAATATGGCGCTTTTGAAACAAACATGGGCAGCACTGGCTATTTTGAGTTGGAGTTCTGCCGCAATCGCGGGCAGTTGCCTGCCGCCTGTGCCGCCATGGATGCCCACCGATCCCGATGATGTCAGGGCATATGCTGACCTGTTGAGGCGTGACGCAGAGGCATACTTTGACGATGCCGAACAGTACTTCCGGTGCCAGGACCAAGAGCGACGTGAGGTTTTTGAGCAAGTGCGGGCAGTCAGCGAAGACTATGCGCGCGTTTTGGAAGTTTTGAGGAGTGGTAGTTAGGAGTGGCTGCGTCGTCGCGAAAGCAGCCACTCACAATCATGGTGGCGAAGGTCGCCAATGCGGACAAACCTGCCGACCGGCAGTCGACAGCACAGAAGCGCAAGCAGTCATTTTTTCGAAGGAAGTAAATGTCTGCTTTCTGAACCGCATGTTGCAACTTTTTGGAGCCAAGGACCCGATACCACTACCTAAGCTCACCCTTCTTCAGGTGACGACTGGTGATATTTATAAGCACCATGCCGGCAGTTCCGTAGAACCACTTAACCGAGAAGTTGGGCTCAGCCGGGCGTGTACCAGATTGGTGAAGTGTAGGCTCGTTCCTGCGTCTCAGTTGGAGCTTCGGCGGGCAGCGTCGCGCCCATTCTGAAGGCGTCATAAACGGTCCAGCGCGGGGTTGGAATTTCAATAACCCGAGCATAGTAAAAAGCTGATTGAGAGGGATCAAAATCAGGGTCTGTCCAAACTGTGCCCATCTCCGCCTGCCCAATCGAGTTCGTCCATGTAGCACGCTCCACGTCGACTGTAGAACCGATGGGCGGCAATTTACCGTCGGTGTCAGGCTCTCGGTCGCCGGCCCAAACAACGTCGTACACTTGTTCGTGTGTCTCGCCGTCGGCATCGAGCCAGCCCTTGACCATCTGAATGCGATCCAAATTACCGCCGATCGGATCCTTCAGCGCATAGACCATGAAGGTTGGCGCTTCCGAGCCTTCGGATGGCGGCGGAAGATCCCCGCCCATCGGAGTGCCCTTGGCATAGCCTGCCGTTGCAGGGGTCCGAGAGGTCAGGTCATCCATCGTGTAGTTCCAGCCGCCGAAAAAACGAACCCCTATGCGCGATCCCGTCGTTGCATAGACTTCTTTGCGCTCCATCGCATCGAAGATCGCTTCGCGCGTGTTTTCACTCGCCCAAACCGCCGCAAGACCGGATGCGACCATTTCCCAGCCAAGGAGCGCCACATCTCCGAACTGACCCACCACGTGTTCAGGTCTTTGTGGGTTCGGCTCGGCACCAGAGTGCTTGCCAAAGAAGTTATCCTCCTGCGCGGTGGCGAGCGACGTATGGCTGTCCGTCGATCCGACCATCCCGAACTTGTAGGGGTTTGTGCCGAGCGACGTTTCCAGCAGCAGCCCGGTTTTCAGCGCCTCGCGTGCGTACTCGCCGGCAAGCATGTCGTCGGTCTTCAATTCCGACAGGTTCAGGTTGCCCTTGTCCCAGGTTTCATAGTCGGCGAACTCGTCGTTCGGACTTAGGAACGGGTGCGCCTCGCCGTCCCCCTTGATCTGTGTGACTTCGTACATCGGTTCCCATTGCGCACGGGTCTGCGCGTACCCGGCATCCAGTTCCCTGCCGTCAAATTGAGCGGTTTCGGGAAACATGATGCCGTTGGAGAGATTGCCGTTATGCGCGATTGCAAGCACGTCCCCGCGGGAAACATCCTCATAGTTCGCCATCCATTCCCAGAGGTCCCGTGGATTGATGGAGCCAAGCGGCGCCTCGGTTGTGAAAGGATCCATCATGCCGGCCTTTTCGCCTCCGTCGCGGTAAATGACGACGCGATGCATGTTTCCACCTTGGATCAGCGACGTCCACTCGTAGCCGATGAAGCTGGTAAACAAACCGGGCTCGTAGGCTTCTTCGGCCGCCTCGATCTGTCGTTGCCAGACAGAGCGGAATGGTTTTGATCCGGCTTCGACGGCAAGCACTGGTGATATGACTTGACCACGTGAATATGCGTCGATGAGTTCGAGAGCGGCCGCCACCCCTTCTTCGCCGCCATTAGCTACCATGGTTGCGATGCGGTTTCCTTCCGGATCCGACATGATGGACGGATCCTGCGCGTAGATCATGTCGAACAGACCCATGTTGTCGGAATGATCCGCGACAACGAGAAAATCGAGAGGTCGCGAAAGCCTCGCCATGAAGCCCGTCGTCGCCTGCACTTCCTGCCCCTTGGCGAACCGGTACGCAGCGCGCGCGTCCAGTCGGTTGCCAAAAGCGCCCGCGTCAAACGAAGTGGAAGTATGTAAGTGAGTGTCCCCCCAGAGAGGCCGGTCGGGTATCCCGCGTTGGGCGTAGGGGGAATAGGACTTACCGGGAAAAGCCTTGCTGAGGCTCGAACCATCGGGCGTCGGCTCGAATGCGAATGCAGCGGCGCTGAAGACCCCAAGTGCCGTAGTAATTGAAAGAAACGATTTCATTGCGAACCTCCCCAAGCTGGTTTCCGTGCAAATACTATCACGAAACGGCCGCAAAGTGACCGACGAAACCGAATTTCTTGGAAACGTCCAGCTTGACGCCTGCGTCCAAAGCGGACGTCGGCACCACCCTAAAGGGAAACCGGAGGCTGTTTTCTGGTGACCTTTCTTGAAGCTTATTCACTTCGGCAAAGGGCTCAACGCAGTCACCTGACGGATTTACTCAGATGACCGATTAGCGACTTTGAGCGGACTTTCACCCCCGAAAACTCAGAGTTTCGAACAGGAACGACCGCTCTCACCAAAAGCGGTTGCTCTCCCAAATCTTGACTACGACCGGCTTGCGGACTTAGTTGCTGTTTCCCCCTAAAAAATAATGGAAGCCAATATCCGACAACAGTTGCACTACTGTAGGACACCTCCAAAGAACGGTGAACTCTTCACATTTTCGTTTTGCATAAACGAGAAAGGTGGAGAGAGTAAATGTCACAATTTGATCTGCTAACTACGCTGCGAAACCAATACCCGGCCACGACGGCTGCGGCACACAATTTGGTCTTGCGAACGTCTGAGCTTTTGCTTGCCAGAAAGCATCAAGTTCAGATTGACCTGCAAAAGGCTCCTCGAGCGCAGGTCGCCTTCGAAAATGGACTATGGGAAACCTTACTTTGGGCAGCACGAGAATCCGATGCGACGAGTTCGGAGCGGTTGTTCAAATTCACGGCAAACTTTTTTGCTCAGTTCGCTTTGGCTTGTCCAACGTGGAATAACGTCCTGCCTGAAATCACTGATTACTTACTTGCAGCAAGCAGCGCAGAACACTCCCTGCTTTCTGACGCTGTCGATCAAGTCAAAAGAGAGCAATCCATAGTGATTGGTATTGGGCGCAAGAACCTATCGAACCAAACCGGCAAGCAGCAGTGATGCCGCTTGCGACCCTCACCGGGTCGCCACAATAAGAGGCACCCGGTGTCTCAGGGGCTCTACAGCTAACAAGTTGAATGGAGGAGAAAATGAAAAACGCTGACTCACGAGCTTGGGACATTGTTCTTTCGATACCACCCAAAGACCTAATTAAATTCTACCAGGAGACTGACGAACTTAGTGATCTACACCGCCAAATTTACGAAAAGTTTCTGGTCAACGGGCGGTTTGCCTGCGTGCACCATGAGTTTTTCTTCTATTCCGATGCGGCTGAGCAGCAAGCCGATGCACTGCATGTTCAAAAACTTACAGAGACCCAACCGGACTCATATCGGCGGTAATTCAAAGGATTGCGAAGGTTCGCCCAAGTGATACGAGACACGTCTTCCACCTCACGCAAGAAACGCCACAAATGTCACGATTAGCTACAGATTGCTGGACGATTCCGGAAGATACAAAGCGGTTGAATCTTCGTAAATCGCGATATGCGCCTAAAAATAAACAATACTTTCAGCTACTCGCAACTTTGCGATATTTAGAGCAGCAGTTTTGTCTTCTTCCGTTATTGGCCAGAACTCTACCGAGTCAAAGGCGCCTCAACCCTGCGCGGATCATTTCAATAACGCCGGGTGCGAAGGGTAGATCGCTTAAATATTCGTCAATCGTGAAGTCGCCATTTATCTCAGGCAATTGTGCCCGGGCTAGCCCTGTTTCACCGGCGAGGCTGTACACCGCGGAAATAATCAAACGATCAAGGAAAGAGTCTCGCACATTTATTTGGCGTACTTTTTTGACTGCGGCTTTGAAGTCTCCTTTCTCGACGTCTTCCAGGCAAAGGGTAATCTTGGTCCAAGTTGGCAACATGGGGTTCGCATCTGTCGCTTGTCGTACCAACTCCGCGCCTTTATGGAAATCGCCGACAAATGCAATCCACCCTCCAGCCACAGCGAGCAGTAGATTGCCATTTGGATTGGCCCGTATTGCCGCATCAATTAGTTGAAGAAACTTAGATTTATCTTCATCCAATTGGGCATAAATGGCTGCGGCAATCAGAGCCTCCTGGCATTGTGGTTCAAAAGCCAAGGCTTTCTCTGCGTGAATTCGGCCATCTTCGACAATGGATTTCAATCTTTTTTGTCCAACGCCTACCTCTTCAACATATCCAAATGATAAAAGAGCATGCGCCAATCCACTGGTTGGGTTCTCCCTGACAGCAGCTTGCGAAAGTTCCATCATTTGCGCCAAGCTGCTGACCCTATTTGCGCGAAGGTGGGTGTGGAATGCCAGTAAAGCCTCATACACGTTCGAATCAGAGGCAGGCCGCGTTCGCGCATTCCTCCCAACGTCGGTTGCAACAAACCCATATGCATCCGCAATGTAGGTCGCGCAGCGCTTTGCGATGTCTTCTTGCGCTTTAAAAACATTGGCGTTGCTCAAATAGATGTCTTTGCGTTCCGACCAGACTAGGTTACCTGTTTCTCGACGTTTCAATTGAACAATTACGCGCAAACATTCGCCATCTTCGCGAACCGTCCCTCCCAGAACATAGTCGCAGCGCTCAAGCGAATTATCCCCATCATGGGTTTCAGTTTTTGTGTCTTCCGCCCGAAACCCTGTTAGCACCCGAATATGAGCGAAACGGGCGAGTTCTAATGCGATTTCTTCCGGCAAACCATCACGAAAAAAGACTGCGCGCACAGACTCTGATCCTGAGAACGATCTGATGCCCAGCGTGGGCAACCTTGGCGTTTGCTCATCAGTCAAATTCGTATCTGTTGCCCGGGGTTCTCGAATGCGAAAGGTGGGTCGATACCGACCTTTTGGAACCGCTATTCCTACCCTGTCTTGGCTACCTGAGGTCAAATAATAGTAACTTAACGCCTTTCGCAATTTTACCGCTTCAGTTCGCACGACGGGATCATTGTTGGGATCAAAGTCAACGCCTCTTCCAAACACATCCATTGCCAACGCAGTGCCATGAAGCTCTTCACCCTTACCGTCAATTTCACTTCTGACGAGATGCTCAAAAAAGGTTCTGGTGCGTTTGCTAACCGCGAAGTCACTCGAACCAACAATACGTTCCAGTTCTTCCAGGATCTCTTCTTTACTCACTTCGAAGGGCAAGAGTCACACCTTAGGATCAGCCGCGCCAGAAAAACTAAGTAGCATACTCTGGATAGCGCAACAAAGGAGACAAAACCTTTTGGATGAGAGCGCCATCCCTGAGATCGGCGTTTCAGATTCAGTTCGATAGTTCACAATGACAGCAACAGTTACAAACAAACTGAAGGCCATTTCGGGCTCGGTCGGTCATTCTTTCAATCGCTATGTTTGACCGTTCAAAAGACGCGGATGAGGACACTGATGCGCGTCGAGCCGGTACCCAATTGCCCTCACCTCAGAACATCACCGGAAATCATTATTTTTGGTCTGCGTGTTCGTATTCCGGGTTGGATGGCACCCGGTTCACGTCATCGACCTCTTCGGCGGGGACTGCAGGAAAGGGGGTCGGGTCGAGGAACCGTGTGATGACATTGCGGGTGATCTGCGCGACGTCATTGTCATACCCGTTTTCGGGCGTCGAACTCATCCAAGTAATAGAACCTGCCGAGAAAACCGCGCCGCCTTCCGGTGTCTCGAAAAAGACGATGTCGGCGCCGACCCAGTTGGGCGTCGGCGGATCATAGCTGATCGAAAGCGGAAGGGTCCCAAGCTTCACATTTTCCAGTTTCTTCGCCATCTCGGTATTGGTTGCCAGATGGAGCGCATGCCGCGGGGTGCCGTTGTCTGGGTTGAACTTGTCGGTTTCAAAACCTGCTGCGCCACCGCGCACTCGGTCGATACCGTAGGCGCCGAAGGTGCCGCCTTCACTCGTGCCATCGAAGATCCAGGTAGCCCTCGGATTCTCTGCATCCGGCTGCTTCTCGAAAGCGCTTGCGCCGTTCCAGATCATGGCGGCCATTTCCAGCCCGACAACCGGGCCTGGTGGCCGGCCGGTCTCGACCTGCAATCCACCGACCTGTCCGTTGGTTAGCATCCGCTCTCCGATGGCTGAGAAATTGCGGGTTTCGTAGGCGTCGGGGAATGCCGGATCTTCCCCTCCGGTCCAGAACCAGCCATTGCCGCCCAAGTACATGAGGCGTCCGCCTTGGGCCGTGTAGTCGGACAGGGCGCTCCAGATCGGGCCGCTAATGTATTCAGGATGGCTGGAGCTAATGACGACGTCATACTTGCTGAGCAGCTCGGCGCCTTCTCGATCGACCAACTCGTCCGTGATGACGTCATAAGCGATACCTTCACGTTCAAGAAAAGCCGTTGCATGGGTGTCCTGGGAGAAATTGTAGATAACCAACCCGTCGGGCTTCATATGAAGGTCGGGACGGTGAGGCGAGCCCCAGATGAAGTAGGTTCCGTCCACGTGCTGATTATAGACGCCACCAGTGGCGAAGCGTGGGTTTGCCTTCAGGAAGTCGTACGCGGGCACGTTAAAATTGTGGCTCTTATAGTTGCCGGGTGCCGTCGCCCCGATCGAGATGTTTTGATAGGCGAGGTAGTTGTAGGTCGACGCCCAGAAGGCTAGCTTCGCCCTCGGCGCGTTCTTAGGCGCTGCCACAAAGAACACGACATAGTCCGAGAAGTCGCCTCGTGTCAGGCGCGCGGCGTAGATACCGCTCGGAAGATTCTCCGGCACGGTATAGGTGAAGTCCGCCTTCCACTCGGCGTCGTAGAGGTCGTCGCCATGCAGGTGGATCGCGTCATAACCAGTGGGATCGGTGGACCAGTGAATCGTGCCTTCCTTCCAGAAACGTCCTCGCACGGCTCGCTCCGGAATATTGACAATCGTCCCGTGATGGCCATTGCCGGAGACATCCGTCGCGCGCGCTGTTGTCATTTCGAGGCTGAAATCGAGGTCGAGCACAAGAGACCCGGCGAGGCTGGTAGGGGCCGTCTCCTGGGCAAGAGCTTCAGCGGCATCGCCACTCAAGGCGCGGCTTACGATCCGTACATCCTGTACGCGCCCGAAGAATCCCTGTGCAGGCTTGTCGCGCACGGACATGGCGGTACCAAGACCATTCCGAATGGCGCCAATCCTTAGAACACCTTCCTGCGGCGGCAGGGGCGCAGAACCATTGGCTGACAGATCTCGTGCCGTGAACTGGTCGCCGGGCGAAAATGGGTGCTCTATCAGTCGAATACTCGCTACCCCGGTATCGGCATCATAGCTTGCAAGGACATAGGCCCAATCCCACTCCTTTGCGGGCTCAGCGAGTTCCACGGACGCTGTTTCAGATCCGTTAGAGACAGTCATTCCGAGTATGTAGTTCTGGTCCAAGGTGACCTGCCAACCAGTACCGGATGTGCCGTCAAAGCGGGATATCAGGGTCTGCGAGCCAATCTCGGCGGCGATATTCAATGTTGGTGGGCTGAAAGGATCCGGGTTCTCCAGATCCGGTGCCTCGTATTCCGCAGGATTGAAGGTCGGAAAGATCCACATGCCGACCGTAAAACTTTCCAGCGCGTCCAACTGCGCGGTCGGGTCCACATCAATGTAGGATCCAAGGTTCAGATCCTGGACGATCCCCGAGTAATCGCCCGCGAAAGACGCCTCGACTGGCTGCATTTCGAACCCGTCTCCGTAGACCGAGAGCGAGTCGCCCTGGATGATCTTGACGAGATCGGTTGTGTATCCTGCATCCTCGTCTATCGTACTGACCATGAATTCGACGGTGTCGCCGGGCCTGATTGTCATGGGCGACGCGTAACCAACAATGTTACGGTCTTGCGCGGCGGCGCCATACGCGAATGCAAAGAGTATTGTGGCGCAAAGAGTTGCCTTGAAAAATCCCAATCGTGCTCGCATGAAATACTCTCCCTGACAGACGTCCTTACTTCAGAGTCGAAAGATCACTCGGCCCATTTGGAATGCATAGTTAGCGGTCGCACGCCCTGCCTTGATATGAATCATAAAGACCGACGGGCGCTTGCGTTAGGATCGCGGACACTACTGTTCATTAGGCCTTAGGATGAATTATGGTTCATTTTCTCTCTCTAATACGTGGGGCCATTCTTTTTTCGGGGCTACCGCCCATTGGAACTGCCGCCTTCTTCATCTCGGTCTTAGCGGGTTTTCCAGCATCGGCCGAAGACTTGCGTCAATGGGGCAGCTCAGGCAAATGGACAATTCTGATTGATCCGGCAGCTGGCAATGGATGCTTGATGCAGACCATTCTGGACGACGGTGCGCGTATACGGTTCGGGCTGTTACCCGAACGCAAAGGCGGGTTCATATCCGTCACAGATACGAACTGGCCTGATTTCCAGGCGGGAACGACTGGAACTATGAAGCTAATCTTCGAGGACTCCCAGTTTGGGGGCGAGGCCGATTTTTTGGCCAAAGGCGACCAGGGTACCGGCTATGCTTTTTTCGACAATCCGAGTTTTGCACTGGATCTGGCGCGGAAGAGAGAAATGACGCTCGTTTTCTCAGATGGCTACAAGAGGTCGCTCGACCTGACCGGTTCGGCGCGCGCAGCGGATGACGTCAGCCTTTGCCAGGAACAGCAGCCCTAACATCGGCGCAAGCCCAGCTAGCGTTCGCCGAGTTGTGCGGCATCGGGCTTGCAGGGCGTTCGCTTTCCCGCGACGGCCAGCGGAGACCGCTGCGCCGGAATAGCGCTGTCCAATATGCGAACCTGTGGTTCCGACAGACGCCCGATAACTTCGAAAGGCCATGCACTGCGGGCAAATGGCTTGCCGATCGGGCGTGGCTCAGCCCGCAGGGCAATGCGGTCATTACGCCAATCCGCGCTACCCTTGACGACCAACTGCACACGGTCGGATTCGATGACGACAGATTGCGATGCCATTCTACCGTTCCGCACAGATATTGGGGCTGCCACACAGACGATATCTGTATAGCCTTTTTGTCTTTCCCGCGAGAATAACCACGGGAGGACACCCAGCCCGGCAAGGTCAATAAGGGTGGTCCCGATCCTGCCGTTGCGCATGCCGACATACACGGTGCCGTTCAGGGTTTTTAAAAATGCATCCAGCGACGATTTATTCCCGCTAAGGTCAAAATTCGCGGCCAACGTTCCGCTCGCCTGAATCGCGATCCCAAAGTCCTTAAGAATCTTTCCGAAATCCCACCCGTTGGTAGAGCCTGAAACGTGCACGATCTCCGGTGCTTCGATCAGATTCATCCCGGCCCGGATCGAAAAACTCCCACCACCGTACCGGACTTTTAGCGGTCCGAAACGAAGCTGGCCCCTGGATACTTCCAAATCACTGCTGATAGCCGAAACACCGGATTGACCGACCAGATCGTCAACTTCAATTCCGATTTTCAGGTTGGCGGTTCTGAGCAGCCGGTCGACATCAAGAAGGTCCTCCAACTCGAAAATCTCCGCTCGGGCTCCCAACGACAAGGGCTGAACCTCCCAGTTATCGGGGTCTTCCGCTGATACCTTGGGCTCGATCTGGCCCAACACGAGTGGCTGTTCTTCAGGCTCAGGGGCGGGTGGCAAGACCAGCGGCTGAACTTTGGTTTCGTCCTCGGTAGCAGCCTGCGGTTTGCCGTGTGAAAGGGAGGCCAATTCAATACCGGCAGCGACTACGTTGTTTAAATCCGAAATTGCGAATTCCTTGCTTTCGACTGCGCCGCGGACGACCGGTCTACCGCCATGTCGAGACGCATTCAGCCAGCTGTTGACGCGGGTTTCGCCTAGGTTCAGAAGGAATGCGAGATGAAGGCGGTTGTCGGAATTCTGGATTTCCCCAGACAAACCAAATTGTCCAGTATCGATGGGATCAAGGTTCAGCGCCTCAAGAAACTCGACCCCATTCGCAACATCCAGATCGAATTTCAGGGTCACATTTTCGATCTCGGCAATATTGCCCACCGACGCCTGTGCCGTCAGCGCCCAAAGATCAGCGCCTTCGGTCCGCACGTTGAAGTGGGAAAGCCGCGGAACACCGTCAGCGTCAGACAATGCGAAATCCGCATTTACACGGCCAAAAACATCCCCGGCATCGGCGGGCAAGAATTCGAAAATCTGCGCTGCCGGGATGTTCAGCTCGCCTTTGACATCATAGGTTTTCAACCGAAGCAAATCATGGATCTCGCCCTCGGCTGTCAGGAATGGCGCATCTGACTCGCCAATCTGAGCCCTAACACCCAACAGGCTAAGCAAACCCTCGTCGGTTCTGACCACATGGCGGGCAGTGATTGGCCCGATGTTTCGGAATTCCCCATCTGTGAAATTTGTTTCAAGATTCAGCCGATCCAGCGAAAACGCCTGCCCGATACTTGTGATATCCGCTGCTAGCGAAACCAGCCGTATATTCTCAACCCGGCGGGCCGATCCCAGGGGTTCGCCGGTCTGTGTCAGATTGGCATCCACATTGATCCTCACATCGGACACTTTGAGCACATCATCGATATCTCCGCGAATTGACAGCTTTTGCCCTCCTTCCAAATCGACATCAACCTGCAGATCGCTGGCGGAAACTATGCCATTCTCCCGCGTCAAAATTGCATTCAAACCCGCGCGTCCTTCGAAAGATCGTTCCAGGCGCAGAGTCTCAAGTAAATTGCCCACGCTTTCGGTTTTGACCTCCAACGTCCCCCGGTAACTTCCTCCCGCTCGATTGACGAATTCACCAGTGTACAGTGCCGAAAGGTCACCAAGAATAACTTCCGAACGGAACGGGCCAACCTCAGGGTATTCGCCCTGAAACGAAAAGGGTTGCCCGTTGACGCCCCCGCGCCCCGCCACGGTTGTTCCTCGATCTCCGGACAATCGTAGAACTTGCATCTCATCCAGCAGGAACTGAAAATCGAACCCTGTCTTTCGATTTTCAACGATAACATTGACTTTCTTGAAATCTACGCTGCGCGACAACAGAAACGCGGCAATCTCATCGGCTTCGATACCGTTCGATGCCTGGCCGCCATTCGCAGGCAAACTGTCGGACCTTGCCCCACTGTGGCCGTTTGCCCAACTCTTTTCGCCGCTTTCCAGAGTCACTAGGAAAACCTCAAGGTTTTCCACTTTCATGCCAGCGACGTCGAATTGGCCCTGCAGCAATTGCATAGCATCGAGGTACAATTCGGCTTCGGTCAGCATGGCTAGATCAACATCCGGATGGTTTTGACTCGGGATGGTTGCGGATTTGATGTACACAATGACTCTGGGGTAGAGCGCTGCACCGATATCGCCGTCTATCCTGATCGGCTGGCCAATAAGCTCGCCAAGCCGGTTTTCAATCCGGGAAATCCGCCAGTCTGACAGCCATGGGCTTTCCAATACCACCCATATGCAAATCAAAAGAAATGCGAGCGCGAGAGTCACAGCAGACAGAATGCGACCCGCTCTTTTACGCATCAGAATTCCACCTGGCAGATTGCCGGTCATTGGGTATCAGAATCGAAACACAGGCTTGTCCGCAATCACAAAAGAGGTCGCTAAGTTTAGTCATGACTGATCTTCCCAGAGCCGTAATTCGACCTCGTCTGTTGCTTTGCGCTTGTCGGACAGAAACAGAGCAATCCGGTTTCCGTTCGTATAACTCGGGTCCTCGGTGTAATTGTACTTGGTGTTCTTGAGACCCGAAGGCCCTACACCTCTTACATACCCGATTGGCTTTGTTGCGCAAATCGGGAAGTGACCGCACTTCCCCTTTCCCCGGACAGACTTATCCTGCGGTCTCTGTGATTTCTAAGCCGAGAGAGGTGTAGCGATTGAGGATGGCGACGCGGACCTGGATTTCCGCGACTTGCCGATCAAAGTCTCTTGCCATCAGGGATTGGTCAACAAGCTTGATACAATTCATCTTGGTCTCGACACGGCTCCGGCGGCGGTATCCACTCCATCGTCGCCAGGTGGCCCGGCCAAGATATCGCTAGGCATCGACTGCCTCGTTCCGGACGATGACACCTGCGCTCGTGGGGTTCCAAGGTTTGGCGTTTTTGCGCGGCGGGATGACCGCATGAGCGCCGCGCGCGGCAACTGCGCCGCGGACGAAGCTGACCGATGCTAGGAAAGCTCTCTGCCCGCCTCAAACCATATTCTTCTGACATGGCCCTCGCTAGTTCTTAGGCTTCTCCAGCGAAGCGACTTCTGCCTAACACCTCAGTTAAGTGCGTCCTTTGTCGCGATGTCGACGGCCCCTGCCAGTAGCGTGTCCGGGTCGGCCTCGCACACCTGTTCCAATCGGTCGATAAACTCAACTCTGAGCGTTGCGCGCTGCTCTTCGTCAGGTATCTCGGCCTCAACGTCGAACTCGCGATTGAAGAGTGAAACCGCCACCATTAGTCCGACAATTTCAGCAACCTTTTCTTCATTATCGGGATAGTTGGCCAGAATGCTCTCACAGCTGTGGTGCATGTGCGGCATGGCCGCGTTGAGAAGCCGGTCCATTTCTTCGTCAGCAAAAGCATTGCCTCCCCACGCAATTACAAATGCAACTGTGGTCGCGGAGCATTTCGAAAAAAGCGACATTGTATTTCTCCAATTTCGTTTTGTTTGATTGGCGTGATGACTACTTTTGGCGATCTATCGCTTCTTGTTGTAACCGGCGATGGCGCCCACGACGGCACCCCCGGTCGCTCCTTTACTGCCACCTACAATGTAACCGACCCCAGCTCCGATGGCTGCGCCGCCCATGGTATTCTTAGTACGATCACTAAGCGCGCTTGCAGAACTGGGTAGTGTCATACCAGCCGCCAAAGCAAGAGCCAGTGCGGCTCCGGTTAAGTCGCGAGTTTTAATCATGGTTTTCCTCCATAGTCCGGTTGCAAGTTTTAAAACTTAAACACTTTCCGCGTGGCGCATCTCGTCCGTAGCTGGGTCGGCTAATCTAGTTTCACTCCGTCACTTCCATAGCGGGGAAGGCCCAGCTTCCGTCGAGAATTTCTGCGCGGGGTTCATACATACGGATCGCAAAGTTCCAGCCGGGCGTAATCGGGATGCAATTGATCCGGCTATCCTCGCAGCCGCCGAAATGGATCGTTGTAGATCCATCATCATTCGGCTCGGCGGTGACATTGTTGTAGCTGTTTACGCCCAGATCATTCGCTTCGAGGTAGCCGTCGGCATTATAGACAGTGACCGACCAAAATCCGTCCACGGGTACGTCTTTAGCGGTTAACTTGTGGGGCGTATCTCCGTCATTTTCGGTCACACTGTCGATGACATACATCGCAGCACTTTGCGGCAACCCACCCCAACCGGCCGCTGCACCAATCAGAAAGGACGTAGGCTCAATCTCGTCTTTGCTCCCGAATGCCTTGGAAGCCTCAAATCCCAGCGCAGCAGCAAAATCGTTGAGCGCCTTGCGGCCCACAGCGAGCGCCTCCTGATCCCAGTCGGGTGCGTCGAACGGCCCATTGCCGCCACCTTCAACCTTAATGGCATCCTGGGCTTCATGTGCTTTCTTGAGGTCGTCGGGGTCCTTTGGGTCGGCGAAGGTGCGGATCGTGACAAGCGCAAACCGCGTCCCAACGTTTTCTTCTGTCAGGTCGTATTTGCCGGGCTTGGCCTCGACAAACATGTAGTGATCCTGGTTGACCACGTGCATCGACTGATATCGCCCGTCGATATCCGGAAGCGTTATTGTAACCGGTTGTGAAAGGTCCAGCACGACCGGGGTATAGAGCGTGTCCTGGTTCATGCGGATCACGGGCTGGTTGTCGGGTGTCGTTGGCTCTCGAAGGTGGAAAATCTCACCCACGCCGGCGCCTGAGCTTGCCAAATTCGCCCGAAGCATCGTGTCGGACTCGGCCCGAACGAAGTTCTCGACATTGACCTCCTCGGCGAACGCGGCGGTCGAGACACAGAGTGCCAGAGCTCCAAGAAGATACTTCATTCTTTACTCCCTATATTTAGTTTGCGGGTTCGGCGACCGGGAATTCCCAACTTCCGTCGAGGACTTCTGGCTGGGCACGATAGAGCCTGACGGTGTAGTTCCAGCCCTCCATGATTGGCAGGCAATTCATCCGTCCGTCGTCGCAACCGCCGAGATGGACCGTGGTGGAGCCGTCTTGGTTACGTTCGCCCGTCACTGAGTTTATGTTGTAGGCTCCAAAAGCGTTCGGCTCGAAGAACCCATCAGCGTTATATAGGCTGACAGACCAGAATGCTTCGACGGGCACATCCGCCGGAACCTCGATCTTGTATTCTCCCACTGGAAGGCCGGGCTCGACATTGAGATAGAAAGCCTGCGCTTCCGGCAGCCCTCCCCAACCGCCCGCCGTGCCGACCAATTGACGAACCGGGTCGACCTCACCCTTCCGGCCGTGCATCCGAGTACTGTCCGTGACATGTCGGCCGAGTTCGATGGCCGCCTTGAGCACAGAATCGAAACTTTCCTTGTCGTAATTCGGAAGCACGAAGGGGTTTGAGGATCCGGCATTGAGCGTGATCGCATCCTGGAGTGCATGGACCTCAGCAATGTCTTCAGGGTCGGCGGAATCGACCAGTGTTCGGATAATCGCCAGAACATACGGAGTATCGAACTTTTCTATGTCAAGCGTGTAGCTGCCACAACCAACAAAGACGTCATTCATGAAGTGGTCCTGGTTGACGATCTGCGCCGAGATGTAGCGCTCGCCCGTTTCGGGCAAAACCAACGTCGCACCCTCGCTGATGTCGATAACCGCAATGCTGTAAAGCGTGTCGCGATTCATCCGGATCGTAGGTTGCCGTTCCACAGGCGTCGGCTCTCGGACATGTACCCAGGTGTTCACATCGCCGCTGATCGCGACGTACTTGCTGAACTCAATATCTGAAGCCGCGCGCACAAAGTTGTCGATGGTGACTGGGATCTCTCTTGTATCGAGAAGCGCGCGAAGGTTGCTCGAAGAATCTTGGGCGAGCACCGTCCCAGTAAAAATTGTCGACCCTGCAGCTAAAAAAACAACGCCGACCTCGCGCAATAGTCGCATAATCCCCTCCCATACAATTCGAATGAAACTTTATCGAAAACCCATCAAAGCTGAGTTGACATAGCTCAAACACAAGGGATTCGCTGTTTTACCCAGACTTCCGGTCAACTGCTCAACTGTTCGCTTTTAGGGTAGTGCAATACTTTGCTGCGAGGCAGAAAACTGACGTCAGTTGATCGTCTGCTCTGGGCTCAGTGCGGTCGTACCGGGCTCTGTAGTCCAACGACCGCTCCGAACAGTCGTATGTCCGGACATCGGGCCACTCCGTTAAAAGCGTTGAATTTTCTGTGTTTCGGGAATGGCTGCTTACGGAGAGCAGTCCAAGCTTACCTCGCTGCGCCGCCGCAAGTCCGCTTCGAGTATCCGTCTTGGTCAAGCGCGGTTTTGAACCCATTCTCGATCTGCTTTGATCAATGTGTTGGCGAGCTCAATGAGTTTCCGCATGATTGCTGTGAGCGCGACC